>NZ_VWWH01000080.1:0-34839 GCF_011753045.1 Burkholderia sp. Ap-955 | reverse complement strand
ACAACCCTCTTTGCCTGATGACCATAGCGAGTCGGTCCCACCCCTTCCCATCCCGAACAGGACCGTGAAACGACTCTACGCCGATGATAGTGCGGATTCCCGTGTGAAAGTAGGTAATCGTCAGGCTTCCTAAGCCAGAAACCCCCGCCCGAAAGGCGGGGGTTTTTGCATTGGAGCGGCGGAAATGTGCGCGGAGTGTTTGGCATGGCTGCATGTCGTGCTGCACGCATTGATGCTCGCGATGCTGGAGGATGCGGAGAAGACGGAACGCAACTTCTCATCTGCTGTGACGATTGTTGAAGTTGCTTGCAGCCTCACCGCGGACCATTTGCGTCAACGCGTGTGCCGAAGTGCTTCACGCCGAGCCATCACCAGGCAGTAGAGCCGCGCAAAGCGGCCAGCGCTGCGTAGTCCTCAGCCTCGTCCTCTTCTTGGGCAGCTGCACCATAGGGCTGCTCACGCCAGTTCAGCGCGCTGTAGTCGGGCGTGATGATGACCCTTCGGGAAGCAAAGCTGAACCGAAGATAGACGCGATCACCCGGCTTGAATCCGAACATCTCGAAATGCGCGTCAATGGCGCGCATCCACGGCATGTACGGTTGCCCTTCCTGGGGAAGGTCCGGCTTGTTGCCGAGGGTCAGCTCAACCTCGGGATACTGTTTGAGCTTCTTGGGACGTGACTTACTATAGGCGTTAGCCATCTTCCGACTCCTCTACTGAGTTGGTTGTGGTCAGCGGGTCGTATGGGTGGCAGCCCATGCGGCCCGCGCTTTTTTGCGGTGATGCCGTTTGAGTCTATCTAACTGGGCATCTCGAAATATGGAAAATTCGAGGTGTGGCCAAACGGCATAGCTTCTCGAGCTCTCCTTGCTGGAAACTACTGTGCAAGTATAGATCGCCCTCGCAAGCATATTCGCGGCCAATGATAAGGTTGTTGCTAGCGTGCCGTACCGCCCTAGGTTAAGTCACATATCGTCGGTGTATCGCACTTCACGATGTCTCAGGAACTCGTTTCAAATTGCCATAGAGCTAAAGGGGAATCCGCTCTTTGACTGACCGTCCTAGAGAGGAAACAGCCCAATCAGCGCGAGCTAATTGGGCTGTTTCGGTCAAGTGGACCAACTTGAACTCTCACACAACACTGGGGCGGCTACGCTGCACGGATGTGCAGACTTGACTGATTCAGGAGCACCTGCCGCCAGTAGTTAGTGTCTCACTGCAGTAGGCGTGCTGACTTGACTCTAGGCGGTGCCAGTCGCGCTTACTGTGGCGGCCTGCGTCCGTAGTGCAGGGAATCGGAATTCATTGGACTGCATTCCTCGAAAAATCAATAGCTTGCTACCGAATTCGGTCGGCAGCTCCGGTCCATCGAACCGAATTAGTGAGACTGCGCGGATTTGGCACGGAAATTCGTTAGACTGGTATTTAGGCCCTTGCTGCTACAGTTTGAGCGCGGTGGCCGGCAGATTCATGGGGGGCTGGATACCCGGCCACGAAATGACTCTTCGATCCGACCGTGCTCCAGATGCCCACCATTTGCGTGTGGAGCACCATGAAAACTGCCCGATGCTGCATGGCCTGCGGCAACTTCTTTCAACCTCGCCTGCAGACTCCGAACCAAATGCGGGCCGCACGGCGCTCCCTGCAGTCATCCTTTCAAGCGCTCCAGCGCTCCTTCGTAGAGACTCTTCGCCGGCTCCGGCAATCGCTGAATCAATCCGAAAAGCAGCTTGAACCGGTTAAATCTCACCAAAATCTGCTTTGGATCGGCGTCATCCCGGCCCTTCGACATCACCTCTGCGAAGTGATCGACGACAGTGAGAAAGACCTTGCTCAATACCGACTGCGGATAACCGCGAGACAGTATCGCGGGCGCTTCAACATAGAAGGTCATGTAATCCGGGATCCGCTCTCCCGAGCACTTGTCCAGAAGGCGTTCGAATTCATCAATAAGCGCCTCGCACTCCGCCTCGAAGGCCAGATTGTGCTCACCCGGTTGCGTGATGATCTGACTGATCGCGCCAAAAGCCCGCTCGATTATGGTGGCGGCCATCACGATGGCATCATACGTCGCCTCCGAGCCGCATTCGCCACGTAACCAATCGCGCAATAGGGCGATTCGTTGTGTTGCCGGTGGATGTATGCCATCGACGAAATCGAGGCCAATCCGCCCCATTACGTCCCAAATCTGCAGTGCCAGTTCGGCGCCTGCGTAGGTGAACGCTAACCATGTCGGATCGGAGGTCCCATGTTTTGCCATGCAGGCTTTGACACAGAGACTCAGAGCCGCGATGTCGGCAAGGTGCTCTTCAAGCGTATCGTTGACCTCCTCGGCAAACTCCGCATGAGACATTGCCCCCATGGCGACGTAAACATGGCCCAACTCGTGTGCGAGCAGGAAACGTTCGGCGCTCACCGCGAGCAGGTTGGCCAGCAGCTTTTGGTCAAGCGTGACCTCGTAGTCGGGACCAAAACTATCACCCGTCTGTTGCAGCCACCAGAGGATTTCGGCAACGACGCGCGCCAACGTCGGTATGTCGATTCCGGACCCAATCCCTTCAGCGGGCCGGAACACCGCGCTCGCGAGTGGTCGCGCGATGCGATACAGAAATGCAAACAACCCGCTATATAGCACCACGACGAATTGCCCATCTTCCACTGCGATGACTTGGGCGTTGGGGGAGTCGAGACCAACCTCCGCAACGACCAAACGGCCCTCCCGGATGAGTTCCTGGAGGATAGGCGGCAGTACGTCTTCCAGGTCGTGCAAGAGTTCAGGTACCCGGCCGCGCAGATCCGAAACGGCATCGCGAGATGCCGCTCCCACATCCTGGGTCACCATGTGAATACGCTCAGGCGGCAACTCCGGCAACGGATGCTGCGCCAGCAGCGCCTCCAGATACTGCTGAGCGGCGGTCTGTGTCACGCCTTGCGCTTCAGCTTCAATTTGATTGCCGCCTGCGCACCGATGGTGGCCTTGCCCAGTAGTTCGACGCCGCCACTGGCTGACACGGTCAGCGATAGTTCGATCTCTTCAATGACTGTATCGCCCATGCCGATCGGGCCCTCGTCCAGGAGTTCGGTGAACTGAGCAGCAAAAGATCGAATGCTTTTCCTCAACGCGTCACTGCTGATGTCCACGGTCTTGCCGACCGCTGTACGTGCTAAAGTCGGCAGTGCGGATTTGGTGGTTGTGTCTGAGGCCTCGTCGACCCACACCTTAATTGTTTCCAAACTATCTCTCCCGAAATACGATTCGCGAAGTGGTCTGTATGCGAATGGTATCAACCATTTTCGCCGGAGTTCAATGTTCCTGTTCCGCGTCGCGCGGTCTTATAGACTCTTTATCGGCAGTTTGAGCTGACAGTTGAGGCGGGTATCCAAGCATCAACAGTCCTGATACTGCGTCGCGATCAATGACGCTTATCGCATCGTCGAAAGATCGAACGTCGTTGACATGGATGAGACGGACGGCACGACGAATCTCGTCGTAGCTCATAGGAGTTAGCGGAGCGCTGCGCCAGAGCAGACGAAGGTTGTTGAGGCGAGGTTTCTGTCGGATCGACTTGTCCGTAAGAATCGCGAATGCCCGGCCGGTGCGATCGAGATGCGCTTCGATGAGATCAAATTTTCTACGTGTTTGTGGCGCATTCAGCCCGTTTGCCGGTTTGATCTCGACAAGGATGCGTTGGCCGGAAATGGTTTCGATCTCATAGTCCGGCGTATATCTTCGGGTCCGATCGCCGTCAGGGTAACAGACGTGTTCGGGTTGCTCCCTGTACGACCTGATCAATGGAGACATCTCGAACAGTAAAACGCATCGCCTTCTAGCATCTCTTCGTGCGCGACCTGGCCGCTGTTCTTGCGCGAGGGGAAAAGTCCTCGGACGAACGGGCCTGATCTTGTCTCTATGTCTCGAACCGGCCTATCTGTGGGAGCAGGCGGTTGTTTCGGCCGGACTGAACGGGAGCGGTGTACCTCTCGAAGCTTGCTACGCGATATCTCGAGATGGAATAACTTGCTGATCCTCTTGCTGGAATCTGGCCTACGAGGTGTCGTCGTCTTTCTCAAATTATCGTATTCACACGCATATACGATAAATTTCTTGATGAGTGTTGGTTGGTTGAGTCCTAAGCCCAGGCTTGCGGCGCAGATTTGGATCGTTCTTTTTTCACTGGCGACGAGCAGGACGAGATCGCGCGTTGTGGGGGGATTTAGAGGGATCGCGCTAAAAGGTTTGATGGACTCGGGCGCCAGTTTTGCGGAGGTTCAGCAATCCAGTTAAGGCTTGTGGGGCGGATGAGAGGTACTCACTTTTGCATTCGTCGATCGGCCCAAGTGTGCAATGTCCGCCGTCGACAACGTGGAGTGCATGCGGTCGATGAAAGACGAGATATAACGTAGTAACAAGCAGTTGTCGAACTCGTATCGTGTAGTTTTTCAATGTATCTTGCGCTTTGATGAGAAATATCGCCATCTGAAGAACGGCTGCTTGCCTGGAATATTGCGCTAGTTCCAATTTACGGTTCGACAATTCTCTCGGCCGGCCTCACCGCGCGGCGCAACTCCTCATGCGCGGTAGTGAAAGGCAAATCGCATCCGAGTTGAAAAGTGAGTACGCCCGCTCTAGGAAACACACGGAGCGGGTATCCCCTTTCAACTGCGTCGTTTTGCCGGATCGACGAGCAAGCATCGTGCGATCGTGCCCGAAGAGCAGTCCTGGACAGCGATTCGCATCACTTGCCTGGCAGAAGGCCATCGCAAGACCGTCAAATCCGTACGCAGCGCAATTTGGGCGCCTTTGCTGCATCTTCGTTGACAATTTGGAACCCTGTCCTGCGGCCGTTCCAACCGATCTTCGTCAGCATCGTTGCGTCGGAGCTACACTTCGTCGAGTGAGGTCACGTATCTCGCTGTAAACATGGAGTTTTCCCCAAAAAATGCAGCAGTGTGAGACAATGAGGCCTGCAGTTTTTCGACGGAATTTTTCTATACTTGGTGCAGTTATGGTGCGAAAGACGATAGTTGTGACCAACTGCACCAACAGAAAGCGTGCAGATGGCGCCAGCGTGGTTTTCTCTGCACTCGAAGCGAGTGGCTCGCTCACGTCTGTTGCCGCGCGTTGGGCCAGAGCCGTTCGCAAGACTCGCCCGTCGAGGCTGGCTCAGGAGGTTTATATGGGTCGGGGTTTTGCCGAGGCGCGGCGCGTAGCGGTGGCATTGGACAGTACGCTACATATCATTTCGGCTGGGCTCGGTGTCGTGAGCGCTGCTGATCCGATCCCGTCGTACGACCTGACCGTCTCTGGCGGCACCAACTCATTGGCACCTCTGCTCGCTCAACTCGGGAACGAACCGAGTGACTGGTGGGCAGCGCTAACCGCTGAGTTGGGAGCGCAACGCTCTGTTCATGCAATGCTTGTTAGGCATCCAGGAGCTATGGTGCTTTTTGCATTGCCGGGAAGCTACGTCGCCCTTATCGCCCAAGATCTGGCTTCGCTAACGAAATCCCAAATCAATCGGATCCGCATCATTACATCGAGTCACGGCCAGGTACTCGTACCTGACAACGCTCGCCACATTGTTCTGCCTTATGACGATCGATTGGAAGGGTCTTCATATGCGGGCACCCGGGCTGATTTCCCACAGCGGGCGCTACGTCATTTCGTTGAAGTATTGAATGGGCATCAACTCTCGGTTGAAGAGGCAAGGTCGGCTGTGGCGGGTGCGATGTGTACATTAAAGAGGCCAATCGCTCCGGTGCGCGACAGGAAAACCGATGCCGAAATTCTCGAGCTTCTGCGCACGAACTGGGGCCGGTTTGACGGAGCATCTACTCATTTACTGCGTTACCTTCGCGACGAAGCAATGGTTGCATGCGAGCAAGGGCGGTTCCGTGCCCTTTGGGGCGATCTTCGGCAAGAGTTCGCGCTAAAGAGGTAAATCAGATATGGCAATGAAAGAGATTGTGGTGCGCGCGCTACGCACGACCCAGGGTGAAGGGTTGGATGTATATGCCTTTTTTATTCAGGGTTCCGATATTGTGAAAGTTGCCGATATATCCAGGGTAGAGCGTAATGAATCCGATGCGCTCAAGGGTTTCCAACGGCCGGAGATCCGAACGCACGTTAAGGGAATTGTTGATTATTTGAATCAAGGCAATGTCTTGTTTCCCAACGCGATCATTCTGGCTATGTCGCCCGCAGTTCATTTCTCTGCGGCTCGCGGAACGAAGCCTGCAGGGGATCAGGGTATCGCACAGGCGGGCACCCTGACAATTCCCGTCTATGCAGAAGGACAGAGGGTCGCCTGGATTGTCGACGGTCAACAACGCTCGCTGGCTTTGGGGCAAACAGGCGCCAAGAGTATTCCCGTACCCGTAGTCGGCTTTGTGTCCGACAGCCTGGAGATTCAGCGCGAGCAGTTCATTCTCGTGAATAAGGCTCGACCACTGCCGACGAGATTGATCAATGAACTCCTGCCGGAGACGCGCAGTATCTTGCTTCCTCGCGAATTAAGCGCACGCAAGGTCCCATCTGAGATATGTAATTTGCTTAATCGCGATCCTGAGTCGCCTTTTCACAAGTTGATAAAACGCATCTCCGAGAAGGACAGTAACACCAGTGTTATTACTGACACTGCAGTGATCGCGATGATACGCAACAGCATGAACAATCCGTTGGGCGCGCTTGCTCCCTACAAGTCTCCTGGTCGCGAAGGCGTTGACGTCGAAGGGATGTATCAGGTGTTGCGAACGTACTGGTCGGCTGTTCGGGATGTATTCCCAGAAGCATGGGGTATTGACCCGAAACGTAGTCGCTTGATGCATTCAGCGGGCATCGAAGCAATGGGCGTGTTGATGGACAGGATTTACGCCCGCCTCTCTGGGCATGGCGAAGACTACAAAACGGTTCGCAAGGAATTGGAAAAAGTTGCACCTGCCTGTCGTTGGACCAAGGGTGTATGGGAAACATTGGGCGTAGCTTGGAATGAGATCCAAAGCACACCACGCGATATCAGGAAACTTCAGGACGCGTTGGTTCGAGCCTATACCAGCACAATGAAACAATGAAATTTCTATATTCCGACACTCAGGATTATGTCGATCCCGAGTACGATTTTATTAATGATCGCAATGCTCCTGGCCGCCGTCGCTATTGGGACGACGCATATGCGCACGAACTTATGAATCCGGCGCCGTACGACGGATTGCTAGTATCGATGAGCGCAGTCCGACAAGCGGTCGGAATTGCTAACTCCAAGGTACGATATTCGACTGCTGAAGAGCAGCGATTGTTGCGTGATGGTGTCCGTAAATTTTTACGGTATGGTGGTCCGAAGTTTAAGAACGCAATGGTGATGGGTGACTGCGGGGCTTTTGCGTACGCGGACAGCAAGACTCCTGCATATCCTCCGCAAGAGGTGGTGGAATTCTATCTCGATGCAGGTTTTACCCATGGGGTGTCACCTGACCATATCATTTTCGATTGCCTAACTGAAAACCCGCCTGCAAGCGAAGTGGCGCCCGGTATTCTCGAGCGCTTCGATATCACTCTTGCTAATGCCCAAGAATTTCTGCGACTCACTGAGGCGGAAGATTGCCCATTCGAACCTCTCGGCGCCGTTCAAGGTTGGTCGCCGCGTAGTATGGCCGACGCTGCAGTTCAGTTGGAAAAAATGGGGTATCGTTATTTGGCGATCGGAGGTTTGGTCCCGCTGAAGGTTGATGTTATCAAGCAAGTTCTCAGTGCATTGCGGAGAGTCATAAAGCCAGAAACGAAGATTCATCTTCTCGGTTTCGCAAAGGCTGACAGTATTCATCAATTTACAAACTTCGGCATCACAAGTTTTGATTCTACTTCGCCTCTTATCCGTGCGTTTAAAGATGCAAAGGCGAACTACTACATGGCATCTCCTAGTGGCGGCTTGGACTACTATGCTGCTATACGTATTCCGCAGGCAATGGAAAATCCCCGCCTGATGCAGGGGATCAAGCGAGGTATTTTTGATGCCGAGGATTTGCAGCGCCGTGAAGAGAAGGCATTGGTCGCGTTGAGAAAATTCGACGGTGGACATGGAAAGAGAAAAGATGCACTTGAAGCGGTAATGGATTATCAACGATTTCTAACTCTAGGTGACGGGCGTCCAATTGAGTATCACGAAAAGGAACTCAAAAAGATGCGATCACTCGTAGAGCGCACATTGGAAGATGCTCCGTGGAAGCGTTGTCGCTGTCCGATCTGTAGCCAGGCTGGTGTCGAAGTGATCATCTTCCGATCCAGCAATAGAAATAAGCGCCGCGGGTTTCACAACCTGGGGGTGTATCACAAACATGTACAACGAATTTTGGAGAATCATAAGTGAGCGTCTATCGATTTAAGGCTATTCGGGCGTCACAGGCTCCTGAGCATGATGTGTTCACTTTTGCGGCGACTCCGGAACAGATCTGGAATTTCGCGGAAATTGAGCGAGTTGGTCGTGAGGAAAATGGGCAATTGCGTGGCTTTCAGCGTCATCAGATCGCATCTCACATAAAGGAAATCCGAGACTACCTGCGTCGAGACGATGCCCTTCTTCCGAATGCATTGATCGTCGCTTTTATTGGCGGCGTCAAAGTTAAAGATAAGGGTGATGGGGTCGTCGATATCGAAATTAAAGTTGGGAACGAAAAACCCGGTTTTGTTGTGGATGGCCAACAGCGACTTAGTGCTCTGTCGGGCCTCGCAAAATCTGGTTTTCAAGTATTTGTGTCCGCGCTTATCTGCAAGGACTACAACGAACTGCGTCAACAGTTTGTGTTGATCAATAATACTCGCCCACTTCCGAAGACATTAATTTACGAACTGCTTCCGACGGTCGAGGGACTTCCCGAGCGTTTTACTACTCGAAAATTCTCGGCGCGTATCGTTGATCGTTTGAATTACACGCGGCGATCTTCGCTTTATGGTGAGATCCGACAGCACACCAATCCAAAAGGTGTTCTTAGTGATACCGCGATGCAAAAGTTGGTCATGAATTCTGTATCGGATGGCGCAATTCGTGAGTTTATTAAGCATGACGATTACGAAGATCGGGCTTACGAGATAATTAATTCATTTTTTGGGGCGGTGAAATCGGTCTTTGGGAGCGAGTGGGTTGGAATGACTCCAAAGACATCGCGCTTGCGTCACGGGGCGGGGATTGTGGCAATGGGATTTGTCATGGAATTTCTTTACTCAAGCGAAGGTGTAACTACCCAGGCGGAATTTGAAGGTCACCTCAAACTGTTGAAGGAATATACGGCATGGACTAGCGGTCAGTGGAGGCTTGCTCCATATGACGAGCGCCCGTGGAATGGAATTCAAAATACGCCGAGCGATATTGATCTGCTCACTAACTACTTGGTTCGATCTATGAAGCGTGCTCTCCGTAAGCCACGTCAAGTTGCCAACTCTTGAGTTGCACGAGGTACATCATGAAATCTCACGCATTGGTTTTGTTCTCTGGCGGTCAGGATTCGACAACTTGCTTGGCGTGGGCGCTAGATCGCTACGAGCACGTCGAGACTATTGGTTTTGATTACGGGCAGCGCCACGTCGTGGAACTTGAGTGCAGGAAGAAGGTGCTGTCCAGCCTACGTGAGCGATTTCCACGTTGGGGTGGCAAACTCCACGACGACCACATGCTAGATCTTTCGATTCTTGGGCAGATCAGTGACACGGCACTCACACAGGGTAAGGCCATTGAGATGGAGGAGAATGGACTGCCCAACACGTTTGTGCCGGGACGAAATCTATTGTTCTTCACGCTTGCAGCTGCTGTGGCATATCGGCGCGGTCTTGAGGTGTTGGTTGGAGGAATGTGCGAGACGGATTTCTCCGGCTATCCAGACTGCCGGGACAATACTCTCAAAGCGCTGCAGGTCGCCATTGCTCTTGGCATGGATCAGCCGGTCATTATCGAAACTCCGTTGATGTGGATCGATAAGCATGACACTTGGCAAATGGCTGCAGATCTAGGTGGGTCCTCGCTGGTTGACCTTATTCGGAACGAAACCCACACATGTTATCTAGGCGACCGGACACAAAATCATGATTGGGGTTACGGATGCGGTCAATGCCCAGCGTGTGACCTTCGCGCAAAGGGGTATCGCGCTTTCGTAACGAGCAATGGGTAACGGCACTCCAAGTCACCGTGGGGCTTTGCGGTCGATTGCGGGTCGCCCATGCGACGATGCAATGGGTGGAGCTCAAAGCCGATTGCTCATAACACCGACATGGAAATTCCAGAGCGTTTAATCATCCTATGATCTTCGAGTTAAGCCAACGATTCTTCTTTGATGCCGCTCATACTCTGCATCGCGAGATCGACCAGAAAGGGAGTCGACGCATCCACGGTCACACGTATCATGCTCAGATCTTTGTGCGCGGTAAACCGAACCCAGAGACTGGCATGATTGTAGATCTAGGCTTGCTCAATCGAGCCATCGAGCAGGTGCGTGACCAACTAGATCACCATTTCCTAGATGATATTCCGGAGCTTGGACCAGCTACTCTCGAGAGCCTTTGCATTTTCATTCTGCAAAAGATCCGGGCTTCCTTTCCAGAAGTTACGCGAGTACGCGTTGAACGCGCGGCCGGCGGCAACGCGTGCGACCTCTATGTTGAAGAATAGAGGCGGTTGGCGTCTGAGTGTCACGCAATATTGCACCTCGCCCGCATACAAAAGTTGGGCGGAGACACTCGTGTTCAGTGTTGTCTCGATGGTTCACGGAAGTAGTCCTCCACGGCCCGCAGTAGGCTGCTAACACCCTTCCCATCGGCGTACACCATTGGCCGCCCATTGCGGTGAGTTCGAATGAAGTCGGTCGCTGCGTGTTTTGCAGCGGCCCAGGCGACGACGAACAAGTCACTGTTTGTCGCGAGTGCACGGAGTTGGGATGAACCAACCGGATCGGCATTGCACTGGACGTCAATGTCGCTCGCGATTGTTTGCAGGGCAGCCTTGGCTTGGCGACTCGCGTTCTCTACTAGGGAATAGATGGCGATCGTCTTCCCCCGCATGCGCGCGGTGAGTTCGTCGTTGTGCGCTCCTTGTCTAGCAGGCGGCACGCCGAGCGTCCATCCGAACTCTTCGGAAAGGTTGTGGAGCGTAGCCTGTTGAAGGCCGCTCAGCCGCGCGTGGATTGGGACAAGCCGAGCTAAAACAGAGTGAACCAGACGATCCCTCGCTGCGGAATCGGGGGCAGGCGAGCGCATAAATACTTCAATTATTTCGAGCGCCCAATAGACCATCCTTGCTCCGAAGCCTTCACCCGCAATCTCATCGACGTCCGCGGCAAGTTCCCGGTAGTCAGTCGCACTGACGCCGACCGTCAAAAGCGCATCAACGAGGGTCAAACTCGAATCGAAAGTTGATGCTCCTCGAGCACTTCCCAGTGCAAGCAGGGTGAGAATACCGGAGTAAATCGGCGTCATGCCGGGATTCGGAAACAGCGCGTCCCTCCGTAACGCGGCAACGAGGTATGGGAGGGCCTGCGCAGTGCGCTCTGCAGCAAGTGGGTTATTTTGCGCGTAGTTCAACTCATCGAGAAATGACGAAACCGAAGCAGGATCGGCGACGTCTTCGGCAACAACCCATTCTTCGGCACCCAGGCGTGCGAACACGAGAGCGTTCGTAAATGTCGGATCCGATGTTCGGGCGAGCCATGTCGCCCATGACGTTGGCACACTGGCGTTGTCGGCCTCATGTTGTAGTCCACGCAAGGCCGAGCGGAAGGGCTCCGCTTGCGCGAGTTCTGCGCGCTGTTTTTCGTTGAGGCGAGTCAGTGCAGCAAGGGCTGCTGCCATTAAATCGACGCTCTCCGTCGCCTCGGTGGCAATGAGAAGCTCTCGAGCGTCGTCGTGGGCCCCTTGATGGAACGAACTCTCTATACTGGCGACGGGTGCAAGATGATTAGCAAGCCACCCGAGTTGCTCGTACCGATCAGCCACGGCATACCTGAGATCTGTGCGCCCTGGTGAGAGGAGAGCCTCAATTCCCGCGATCCGCCATCCACCGACTCGGAGCGATGCGGGAAGAGGGGGCTTCAACAGAGGCGCAGCAAGCGGCCTGACTTCTTCCACGTAGACCTTCTGGAGCACCTCCTTATCGCCAGCCGCAAAAAGCGGCGCCAAGCAATTCTGATAGAGAGCTTCGAGCAGAATTGCGGTGGTCGCCGGTGTCCGTCTCGCCAGCGTCAGATTCGTGAATCCGGGGAGATTGAATATTTCGCGCCACTCTTCGAAGTTGGCAAGCAACTGAACCTGCAGGAAGCGTAGATTGAGAGCGTCAAGACGGAGTTCGCTGCGAAGCTGATCGAGAATCGCAGTTGCCGCATCTCGGCGGCCAACATTGAGAAAGTCCTGGAAGCGAGCAAGAAGCCAGCTCGTCGGCTCTGGCGCGGTGCGAGTCAGAGAAGGTGCTCGGGCGAGGGTGTCACGCGCACGGACGAGAGCCCGTAGTGCCATCTGCTGGCCTCTAGGGTCGGACGGTAACCTGATCGTTGCAGTCACGTGCGGACCTACGGCCGCGATCACGGCGGCAAGGTCACCCTCTGCCTGATCAGTAGCGGGCAAGCCGTCAAACGACGTCAGCGTCGGCCCAGCGAAGGCAAGCAGCACTGGACAGAGGCGGCGCCAGGAGGCAGGCTCTGCGACAGCAATTACAACAAGCTCACCGTCAGCCCGTAACTCTGGAACCAGTGCTCCAGGGAAACTTGCACTGTCGACAGTCTCGAGCAGTTGGTCGCACAGTGCTTCAGTGCCATTAGGAAAGGTGACGCCTTTCGACCGTTCCCGCAAATGCGATGCAATGCTCTGTGCAGCCTCCGAGTCAGCGGTGATCATGCGAGCTTATCTCCCCATTGAAGCTCGAGTTGCTCAGCTTGCTCAGCGATCGCGGCTGGATCGGTCCTTAGAACCAGGTGTTCGCCATTTACCGAGATTCCGTTCAGAGTAAGGTTCATTGAACCACTAAGAAAGTAGTCGTCCCCGAGTAAACCTTTTGCATGGAAGTCTTTCTCGACTACCCACTTCAATTGGTCTCCGAATCGTTCCTTCAAAGTCTGCAGGCGTGCGACAACGTACCCGTTGTGTCCGTGCTCGCGAACTATCAATCTCACTTGCGACCCTCTAGCCAGCAGCGCACCGAGAATTTGCGATAGCCTAATCTGCCCAGCGGGCCAGTCGGGTTCAATCGCGGCAAAGTGGCGAGCTGAATTGTCGATAATCTCAACATCTGAGATCCACGCAAAGCACAACCAAAGCTTGCGGCTTGGGCTGAGCAACTCAGCTGTGAATAGCGTTTGGAAGAGATCGCGGACGCCGCGAGCCTGCGACGGGCCATGAAGGTCACGGGATGGGTATTCCATTAGGCGTGCTCGCGCAAGAGAAGATCAACAAGGATACGGTCCTCTCGACGTTCCACTCGTTCAACAACCGGGAAGAACTGTAGGAAACCGACATCGACCGCTTTCGCCCCGAGTAAAACTAGTTCCGCACGAAGCCTTCGCGTCTCGGCCCCGGTCGCGCTCAGTCGACAGGCTCCATCCTCTGCGAAGGCAGCAAAAAGAGTCTCTTTCCAACCGGGTGTGGATAGCTCAACCGTCTGCAACGTCCGTCTCAGGAGCAACTCCCGAACAACTGCGGGATCGGTGGCACGGCTCGTGCGGTAGGGATTGTAGGAATGGAGGCTCGCTTGCCGGACTTCAGTTTCCCGTGGCCACAGCATGCTGAATACCGCTGCGAACACAGAAACGTTTGCAGCGGTATTGCTGGGAAGACTTGCGTTGAGGTAGGCACGCACACGATCGCGCCATACTTCGCTATGACAGACGGCATAGGAGAACTCCCGAAGGCCAATTGCTACCCCAAGGCGCTGCTCCAGACTATCCCAGTGCGCAGTCAGTTCGGCAAGAAGATGGTCGAGGTCCGGGCTCGCTCCGGGACGCAGCAGGCGATTGTTCAATGCCACTACGAGGGCGTGACTCAGGTCAACGCCTCCTCGCTGCATCAGTGTTTGGGAGAGTTCGCGCCACACAACAGTGGATGCCGCGTGCGACTCCGTTCCGCGCAGCCGGTTGATATCGTCGCGTACGCTCGCGTCACTGCCGGCGAGTTCCAGGATTCGCCGCAATCCAATGTCGACCAACTCCAAGTCAGTCGGCGCGAGGGCCGCTTCAACTGCGTCGAAGAATATATTGGGTTCCGCAGCAAAACGCTCGGCAAAGGATTGCAATGCACCCGCGCCACCCAATGTGGTCTCAGTGATCCAAATGGATACAGGTCCATCCTCTCGAGCGTCGCGGATATCTACTAGAAGGCTGTCCAATGTCGCCTCCCTAGGCGCGGCGGCGATACAGGCCTGCAGCATCGCTTCGCCCAATGTCTCCAAGATCAGTCGGCGGAGCCATCGATTGAAGGCCGCAGGATCAGGCGCCAAGGCCTCCCTAGAAATGGCCCGGAGCCGTTCACGAACCTCCGCACGCGCAATTTGGGAAGCAAGAGCCCGCTGAAGTCGACCTGCTGCGCGTTGGGTTTGCGGTTCCCCACGCTGTTCCCCTTCCTCATTCCCCTCGCTTTGGTCCTCGACATCGCCTTCATCGGTGTCGTCCTGAGTCTCGGAGGTTAGTGAACCGAAGTATTCGGTCATCACGTCGCGGAAGACTTCGTCGATATGTTCGTCGCTAAGAAGTTCGTCTACGCCCCTCGCAAGGCCCATTTCTTGGGAAAGGTCCGCGGCGATCACGGCGCTGAGCATTTGGAACAGCCAATCCCGCTGGAACGGATTGACATCATCCGGCAGGTCAGCGTCTTCCCGGAACCGCTCGCGAAGGTAAGAGAGTTTCGAAGCGCCGAGTAATTTTGGACTGAGGAGGTCCGCGGTGATTTGGTCTCCTGGAGGTAACGTTAAGTCCAGACGAAAGCCATCAACCTCAAGCTCGAAACCTATCGCGGCGGGCCGACCGTCGTCGCTGCGAAAGTGCAGTACAACCGCAAACTCATCTTGAAGCGTTCGGACGGTCGCGTGCGCAGTCGGGGCGAAGCGGCGAACTGCCACGCCGGCACGGAATCGATGTAGATAGAATTCGATGCTGGACACGAAAGGGCGCCATGCGGAACGGGGCGCAACCGGCACGCGAACCGGGTTGCCTCTACCGACGATGTCGGTCCGCCAAATCAAGTGTGCATTGCTGCTTGGCAGAGCCTCGGTGCGCGACACTTTTGCCAGCCGAACAGTCCACGGCCGAAAGACGAGCAGGGGGCCGTCATTGGCTTCATCATTGAAAGTGTCCGTGAACTCGCCGACGAACTCGTGTTCCTCTGCGTAATCGCTAATCCGGCGCTCTTGCACTGGTATCGTCGGATCTACCGGGACCCAGTGCGACAACCCGCCGCGCTCAAATGCAAACCGCCTCGTTACTCGACCCGGCGCCAGTTGCCGAAAGGCTTGGAGCACTGGCATAGTGTCCGTGCGCCAATCGTGGTTTACCGTTGCCGGCGGTACTAGTACCCGCACCTCGGGCAAGCTGAGTTCACTGAACAAGTTTCGCGGCACAAAGTCGGGCAACGGGTGAAAAGGCTCGTGCAGGTCCAGAGGAGCGCCGTCCGTGGGCAGCGCCAGTCGCCATTGCCGAAATAGGCGTCTAACGAGAGTTGGCGCAACCTCAAGCAGGATCGAACGAGGTGCCTCCCAAAGTAATCCCTGGGCCGTCTCCTCATCGACTCGAAGCGCACCCATCAGGTGAGCCCGAAGGCTAGCTATTACCGAATCATCCCCCTGAACAAGCTGAGACAGCTTAACCTTTATGCGCTGAAGGACGGCCGAAACCTGCGCTGATGGCTTTTCTATCGGTCGGCTGAGTATGTCCCACGCCCATGCCTTCTCGTAGCCTGCCGTCGCAGCCGCGAGCCAGTCGAAAAACGCGAACGTCGCCTGAATCTTGAGGACGTACGGGTTGCCAAACGGAAGATACTGCGGTTCAAGTTGTGGATCGAAAAGCCTCTCGTAGGACTCATAAGTCGTGCGGTCTCGACCATAGTCGGAGAGCACCGTTACGGTAAGTGGCCGCATGGCACGATTGCGACCAGCACGACCTTTCCGTTGAAGGAAGGAGGCCATCCCTCGCGGCGCCTTGTGCTGGATGACCGCGCCCACCAGCGGATCATTGAAGCCCACTTCCAGCGCGGCTGTGGCGACCACGATGTTCGCGTGCGAGGTGACGCCAGCATCCTGGGACGTAGTACGGCCGACAATCAGTCGCGCATCGAGCGGATGACCGATGTCTTCGCACATCCGCCACCGCTGCCCCTCGAGGTCGCGGATTCGGTCGTCTCTTCCAGCCCCGCGAAGGGCAGCGAGCGGTTGGCGGCTTGGGTCTGGCTGGCCAAAAATTGTATACGCCTCCGCATCGCGCAGATCATCGAACAGGCGATTGGTCACATCGAGATCGTCGGTGAACAGAAACGCTCGGCGACCGTAGGCACCCGAGGTGGAAGTAGCGCCAGGTGGATCAAGTACTCGAGCGATCAGCATGGCAGTCTGAATCGTGGCCGAGAGTAGCGAGGCGCGCGAAGCCGGATCGCCACGCAAAAGCAGTTGGTACTCAGTGCCAGACTCTTCGAACTCGTCTGACGTCGGACTGATCTCAACGACTCGTTCAATGGGTGCACCGGTGAGGTCGGCGAAAAATCTAGCCGCGTCGCCGAGCGTTGCTGATAGGCCAGCCCAATGCACGGGCGCGCCGAGTAGATGGCGCCAGCGCCGCAGTGTCAACGCCGCTTGAGCCCCACTAGTGCCGGTATAGGTATGCACCTCGTCCAAGAGCGCGAGAAATGGCTTACGGCCAACGCCGATTCCGAAAACACTTCGGGTCCATTGGTCCGAAAGCCGCTGATTCAAGATCTCGGTAGTCGTGAACAGCACGTCAGGAGGTTGCTTCTGAATTCTCTGGCGGGTGAGGACTAGATGCCGTTCATCCGCATGCGAGCCACAACCGGGCCGCGCACAGTTTAGGCGTTCTCTGCCGCTTTCAAGGTCCGCGCCCCGCCAGAGCATCTCCTCACCGCACGACGGACAGCGCATCCAAGGACAAGCCCAATCTCGGCCACGTTGAATCCATCCGTGCCCCTTGAGTTCATGCGCAGACGCATGACGAGGAGTTGCGCGGAACAACGCGCCGATGGTGAGCGGCCGCTTTCCGTGTGATGAAAGGGCGCCATCTATTGCGCGCGCCATTCGAAACGCCTCGGCGAACTGATCCTTTAACAGTTCGACCCTCGGGTAGATCGCCAACGCTTTTACCCAATGCTCAGTGCTGATCGCCTCGCCGATGGCAATCATCGCAGGTAGGTAAAAGGCGATAGTTTTACCGCTACCTGTGCCAGCGGTAACAATGGTTCCACCGTCCTCAACTAGTTGCGCCAAGCGGGTAGTCGCGCGTTCCTGGAAGGCCGCCAATCGCAAAGTGGCGCCCGTCAATGAGTCCCAAATCGCGCGACGAAAAGCTGTGGGCGCGATGATGTCTTCGCTAGCGGCCAGTATCTCACTTGGTGGTCGGTCACGGCGGGGAAAACGACGCGTCCGGCGATCGATGCGGAAGTCTGCCACTAAGCGTGGCGCACTTTGCCAGGGTTTGCCGGGAAAGAGTTGGCGGTTGGCGGCAATAAGGCGAACGGCCTCAGCGAAGCGCGACCGGTAGCGCCTGCCGCCGCTCAGGCTTGCCTGCTCTATAACAAGTCGTGCCTCGATCAACTCTTCTAACGCATCTTCCGCGCGGTTGCTGCCATCAAGAAGTTCGAGCGCCTCGTCTTCTCCCAAGGACCCAGAAGTAAAACCCCACGCCAGCGAGCGCATCTCGAGCGCTTCAATGCGGTCGAGCAATAAGAGTGCGTCAGCAGAAATAGTCATGTGGTTAGCCGATCCGAATGCGCAATGAGCCGAGGAGATCTCTCGTTTCGAGCCAATTGCGTACCTCTAGGGTTAGCGCGGTGAACTGCGCACCCTCCCCTGCGCATGCGCGCAAGAACCTGATCACTGCGTCTGGGACGTTGTCTGAGGTCAACACCGTCCAGGCCGTTCTATGCTCCGTCACGAGTTCCGTTAACTGGACAATCGCTCGCGCAGGATCCATAGGCGGAGTGGCGGCCAAGGCTGCAATCTTTTGACGACATTGGCGAATCCGGGTGACACCAAGACTAAGTTGAGGAAGCTTGCCAAGCGCATCCAGCACCTCGTCCGACCCCCCGGGGGAGTTCGCATCGCTATAGCGGCGCCAGCCCTCCCGAATCGCTGTGTCCGCCCCAGTCGCGATACCCTTTAGTCTGTCGGTGAAGTCATACGCAATGTTGAATGGCGGATCGGCCAAGCCGGCCGGTGTTTCGGAGGCTATGGCACGGAGCGTCCTCGCCTTCTCCGACAGATCATCCGCATTGGCGGGAGCGAACTCGATTGCCACTCCCGCGGCTTTGAAGCGATCGATTGCCTCCCTCGCCTGCGCGATGAGCGCCGCTGCTTTCCCAATTTGTTCAGTGCGGGTGCGGACAACGTCCGCCGAGTTGGCCGCGAGCTTCAGTTTCTGGTAGCGATCAATCTTCCCAGCGAGGTCAGTCGCGCGTTCAAGCAACATTTCCTGCCTCCATCGCGGCCAGATCATTGACTATGTTGCCGAGAGCTTCATCAAGTGTGGCCATGTTCTTGGCTGCCTCACTAGTACGCGCATCTTGGTCATCACCGAAACTCTGCAGGTCGCGCTCAACCGAATCAAGAAACTTCTCTGCAGCCAAACGAAGCGCTGTGCCAGCGGTCACCGCGTTTGCTCGGCCTCGACCATACTCAGGTAGCACTGCGACCGCATCCTCTGTCTCGAGCAGCATCCGTGCGGCACTGATAGATGCATCGAATTGGACGGTCTGAAATGCGTCCAGTGCATCCTGCAATGGTCGCGAACTGTTCTGCGCAGGGATACCAGCATCCAAGACTGCTTGTCGAGCGGTAGTAAGAGTCGCAACGATCGTTGCGCGAGTGGCACCATCTCCGAAGGAACGAAGCATCTCCTCAAGCCATTGGAGGCGCTGTGATCGCTCGGCTCCTGCTGCCCCTGGGAGCGTTTCTGCAATCTCGCGATACAGCGATGCAAGCAAGCTCGTATCGTCCTCCGGTGGTTTCAAGCCGAGACGCCATTTCGCACGGCGCAATTGACGTATTGGACCAAGGACCCGCTGTGGATCAAGCATCGCGCCATATCGCCCGCCCTTGAGGCTCGAAGCCTGAGATCGTGCCGCATCGATCAGTTCTTCTCGGTGCCGTAGCAATTTCGCATAGAGGGAGCGCAGTTGCCCCGCAGCCGGGGCTGGATCGTCTGGCCAGTTGCCGAATGCTGCTTCGATCAACTCGGCAGCGGTGGGGGCGGCTTTGAGTCGTCCGCCGATTGCGGCACCGATGCAAAGCAAATTGATCGCTGCGTCGGCCTGGCGCCATGAGCTGCTAGGTGCGCTCAGCTTCTGAAGTTGCTGCTCAACCTGCTTGGCCCAACGCTCGACGCAATCCAGATAGCTTGTCAGCGCCCGGTCGGCTCCATCGAACCGCCATCGGAAGCCATTTTTCGCCGCAAGTAGCAATCCTTGCAATGCCTGGCCCGTCTGCGGGTCCGCGTCGATCTCAAGTTGAACGTCCGCGTACATGGCGCGCTTGGTGTTCTGGCGGACGAAATAGATGCCCTTTCTTTGCTGGAAGGCCCTGCCTGGGCCTGCAAAGTATGTGCGTGAAAATCCTAGCATGTCCCAGTCGATCGCCCCTACAACTGCCGCGTAAATAAGTTCTCGGAGCTTTTGAGCCACTGTCGCATCAAGGCCGTCACCACGGATCCAGAGCTGGATCGCGAGATTGTCAGCATCCACGGAGACCGCTGAAACAGGCGCCTGCGGCGTCGGCGGCGAGAGTGGCACGTCCGCCAATGGGAATTCACCAGCCTCCGGGATCTTCGGCACAGTGAAAGCATCGCGAAGCGGCTCAGGGAGATTGATGACCGCGCCGGTTCCGTCGTATAGCTCAAGTAGAGCCATCCAGCGTTCCGCCACTTGCTGATTCTGACGCTTGAGTTGTGTTTCCGCAGCGAGTGGCAATTGCTTCACGCCGCCAAGCTTCTCGAGGAGGCGCAACGGTGGATACTCGCCGGCTGCGATGGATGGCGCAAATGTGTCCAAGACTTCCACCAGCAAATCGTTCTGAATGGTCCGCGGGTTCAGCCTGCCCGATTGCGAACGATCGACTCGGCCCGCCCCGATCCAAAGAGCTTGCTCGGTAAAGGGGTACAGCCCATAGCCATCGACACTACCGAAAGTGGCGTGGCACTCGACTACTAATGGGCAACGCGTGCATTGCGACGGTGCCATTTGACCGGGCAGCGCTGACTCGCTCCATCGCTCGATTTTTTCTCGCCCCAGTCGGACCGCGTTCAAATACTTCGCGGAGAAGGAGGCTAGAGATGCCGATGTGGTTGTCTGCCCGTGGGCGTGACCGGCAGACCAATTCATATCTACGATGTGTGTGGTACGTCGATACGCTGTGTCTTCGACGCTTTCGAAGAAACCCGGCGTCACAGCGATCGCCGTCCGCATTCGACAAAGGCCCGTTTCGCCTTGGCCGGAGTCGCCCTGAGTTGTAATTGCCTGGAGCAAGGCGCGGTCTATGCCTTGGAGGCGCGCAAACTCCTCTATCAGTAACACCAACTCGCGACCCTGCGATTTGAGGTATCTCCGCAACCCCGCCATCAACTCCTCGACCCGATCCCCGGAAAAGCTGAGAGTGCGTGCGACAGCCTTGTCGAGATTGCGATTGATCACGCGAATGGCAGCCGGCAGATTCTCCGGATCCGCTTCGATCAACTGGATGGCGTGTTGCGCCAATTTGGTCGCGTTCAGATAGTCTTGCCCGCCAAGAACCAAGTCATCCGCCGCAAAGACCCGTCGTCGATCTGGCCGGTCATCGGCACGGGATTGTTCGAAGATGTGATCAACGATTTCGGCGGCCACCTTGCCGTCACGAAGAAAATGCTCCTTCTGCATGTACGGGTCCTGGAAGAGGTTCGGCAGCACTTCAATGAGCGCTTCCTCAAGCTCGTCCGCGCTCGATGTTGGCTTGTCCTCGCGTATAGCTTGACCGAGGTGGTGAAGGAGTTCGCGGCGACGACCTTCGGGAGTCATAGCCCCATCACCAGCTAGGTTAAAGGTCTCAAGGAAGCCGCGTTGTTGATCGGGGGGGAGTTTGCCAATAATCTCGCGGACGATCGCGCGGAGGCTAGTTCCCGATTTGCGAACGACCAACACCATTCGCTGGGCGTTGTCGCGCACGTGTAGTCGCATCCAATGAACTAGGTGCGACTTGCCGGACCCCGTATCTCCAAGTATGGCGGCGAGCGCATGCGGTCGATCTTGACGCAGGAAGTCGAAGAGGAAATCCGCCGGTGTCATTTTGGCCCAAGCGGCAGTGGTGACATCCTGGTACCGTTGCCCAACCGGTGGCGTGACCTGTAGATCCCACTCGCTGTGCACGGCACGGAACAGGCTATCGGGGATGTGTTCGGCGAAGGGATTGATCACCTGGCGGACTGCCGATGGCTCCCAGCAGAGATGGTTCCGCATCATTCGGTTGCTCCTAAGTGGACGTGGCTGACGCGCTTCGTACTGCCACCGAAGTCCAGGATACGGGCCTTCGCGTCTGCGACCGCGTCCAGTGAGATCAAATCCCGATCGTCCAATCGTTGCAGCGCGAAACTCAACGAGATAGAGAGTCGGTCGTCGGCAGCCGGCGACGTTGAGCGCATCGCCTCCAACTCATCACGCACACTCCCACCCTCGAGAACTGGATATATCGCGGCCAATCGCGACAAGAACAAATCGATTTCTATCCAACCCTGATTCGGCAGAACCTGTTCAAGCACCGCTGCGATGGCGCGGGTGGGATCGGGAAATGCGCGTCGAGTCGATACATCTCCGACCACCACAGCAAATCCGAGATATCGCGCCCAATAGAGCAAGTTTTGGTAGCTGCTGGTGTTGCCGAGTTCAGCTTTGACAGCGAACTCGCCGAGGTCCTCTCGCAACTGGTTTTGCGGGGCATCGCTGAAACTGAGCGGCTCAAGCGGACTCTTGGTAAGTAGCCACGCTAATGCATAGAGAACGCCTGTTTGTCCCGCATCAGCAGCGCGTCGTGTGTCGAACAGCACCTCACGCAGTCTGGATAGGAATTCCCCCTGTAAGTCGGCATTCCGACGACCGCCGTCGACGGTGGCTTTGGGTACGCGCAAACGATCGCCGTCGTCTTCCACGAGGCCCAGCCGGCGCGCCTCATTTAGTGAGTCGGAGAACAATGCAGTCGAGCCTCCATCTTCTTCGTTGCCTCCGCGCTTAGACAAGGATGGGGGCGTCGCCCAGGCTTCTAGCTGCTCACGCGGCAGCCCATTTTCGGCTTCGGCGACAGCTGCATAGATGCTGAACAGACGACTGGGCACAGCTACAAATGTGGTCAGGATGCTCATTCGGAGCTCCTCGCATGAAGTTCGTCAAGTGTCAGAACTCGGCCGCCGAAAACCTCGCGCAGCATGTGCCCGCTCGGAGATCGCAGCTTCTCTGGTACCAGAAACAGGCGTATCCGACCCGGTAGCGGCGCATATGCCGCTTCACCGAGTGACTGGTCGCGGCCCACAAGTACGAGTTCCGGTCCGGTGGGCATCCGAGAGTGAACGGGGGATGGCAATTGGCTTACGAAGAAAGGACTTGCCTTCGCAAAACGCAGCATCCGGTCTAGATCGAATGGCGCCTCGCCCATCAGGATGAGCTTAGATAAGCCCATGCGGTATAGGCGCTCAAGCGTGTCACCTAGTCGCCGAGACTCTGCTTTCCCGAAGGCCTCGCCGTACGTGACAAGGAGTCGGCCCTCGGCATCGAAGAGTCGCGCCAATAAATGTGGCGTGGAAAGGTGCCACGGAGATTTAGGTTCAGCGGCTGGAAGGTTTGGTTGGCGAGCGGACCGACAAGGGCGGCAGCGTGAACAGCTACTGCAGGTTCGAGCCACCTGGTCATGTCCATAGAGCTGTTCCAGGATCTCGGCCGGACACTCTATGTCTGCAATGAAGCGCTGCATGAGTTCGAAGTTGCGCAACCCGGAGGCCTGCGCTCTTTCGCGAACTGGCTCAACCCTCCGCTTCCAAGTCTCATGTCTAAGGTGCTCGTCGTCGAGCAACTCGATTTCAAGCCAATCACCGGGCTCGGACATCAACGACTGAGGGGCACCGAGCAGCCTCACCATCCCCGCGCGTGCCATAAGCGCAAGCGTGCGCAGGTTCCAGTCGGCGTTCCAGTCGCCCGTCATGTCGATGTCGTCCTCGTTGATCCCCGGGCTTCCGTCGACCCTCACGGCAAAGCGGGTGTCCCCCATTGATCGCTTGCCAGCGAACAACGCCGTCCAGCGTTCAAGCCCCCGATCAACTGTGATGACCTTCTGCTGACTGATGCGTTCGGCGATTGGAAAATCGGATGGAGCGGGCACGATGAGCGAAAGGGACGCTTTACCATCGCGGCCGCCACGTCCAACCTCTTGATAGAAGCGGTCCAAGGTCTCCGGCACGCATGCGTGAACCACACTGCGTGCATGAGCGTAATCGATGCCCAGCCCAAACGCAGATGTGCCGATGACGACATCGAGCGCGCCTTCCCGCCAGTTTGCTACGATCCTCTCGCGGGCCTCACGGCTCGTTTTGCCGTGCAACATTTCCACCCGATTGAATCCCGCATCGCGGAGCTTTTTCCGCCAGACTTCAGCATGCGCCACCTCCGTCACATAGAGGACTGCCGGCCTGGGCACATGATGAAGAGCTTCCATCACTCGGCTTTGGCGCGCGGACTCGTCAGCTTTAGCGACCCAATAATCCGGCTCCGAACGTAGTCGCACCGCGGAGATGCTCTCAAACGCTCCGCCGATGCCAAACAGCGCTTTTAACGTTTCCCGCGATTGAGCAGTAAGCGTCGCCGACAGAAGCACTGTGCGAGGCTCCCTGCCGGCTGGAGAGGCGGCAAGCAGTTCTTGCCGAAGTCCACTGAGTTCCTGGAACTCCGTACGAAACCCGGTGCCCCATTGATCAACAAGATGAGCCTCGTCGATGACCATAGCTCGGAGTTGCCCAGCACCGGCCGCCTCTCGAAGAGCGCTGCGCAAAGGACCGCATGCAGCCTCCGGTGACGCGAAACACAGGCCTTGTATCCCCTCGGCGATTCGCTCCGCAAGCACTGCGTTTGCTGCGGGGGCCCCGCCCTGATAAGCGAGCGGCCGTGCGAGCCCGCACACATCGAGGGCTTCTTCCTCGTGGTTCACCCCGAGGGCGACGGTCGGTACGATGACAAGCGTGACTCCGCGACTTGCAGAGGCCGCCTCGCCGACGAAGCCAACGGCATGTATGAGTTGGAAGACCATGCTCTTCCCCTCACCAGTGGCCAGCGCAATCACCAGCGTCGCTCCCGGCGGTGTGGAAAGCGCCGCACGTACAGCGGCGCGCTGGCCGAGACTGCGGTAGCGGACTCGCCCGATGGCAGCAAGAAATGGGTCGCCGGCACAATCCTGTCCGCCGAAGGAGCGCCGTACTACCTCGCTTGCGGCGATATCATCGACGCCGAGTGATCCTGTTACTCCAAGCCACCCTGGACGCCACACATTAGCAAACACCCGGAACCCGCCAGCGATAGGATCGCCCGCAAGCCCGACCTGCCTCCAAGCCAAGAACTTGGCCAGACGTGGATGTTTCACAACGACGCGCGGGCTTACCTCATAGTCGCGCCGAGCGTCCTCACGCCGTAGGGCTTGGCGCAGCATTACGGCTAGATCGAGTTCGCTAGCCGGTGGAGTGACGTCTCCGAGCGCTAAACGCAACCGTTCGATTGAGGGCTCGCTCGAAGCACGCCACTCCTCTTGCGGCTCAACCGCGAGGAGGCGTCGGAGCGCATCGAACGCCTCGGCACCTTCAAGTTCACGCATGTGTTTCAACCGAGGGTGGGTCCCGAGAGACTATAAAACAGCCCATTGCATCCAGCCTAACAACCGGCTGTGCGATCGCTGGAAGGATCGCTTCAATGCCCTCCAGGTCGGCCCTAGCTGAAAAGTCGACGGCCGAATGCCTTTGCCGCAAGCGGTTCCGTCGGCGCTCGACCTCAAGCAAGGCAAGGCGCTCCGCTGCGTCAATGGCGTCCGTCAACGATTGTGCGGCGAGCACCAAACCGCGACCGCGGTCCCGGACGGTTCGGCAGACGCCGCCGAAAGTAGCTGGGTCGATGACGCTGTGCAGAATATGGGGTCGGCTGGACAAGTTGATGTCGGCGTCAGGTTCTCCAAGCGCATTGGCCTTCCGATATGGCCTTGCCAGGATAGACAGCAGCCTTGCGTCCTCGACTACGTCTCCATCGCTATCGACGTGTATGCATATCGCATGCGGGGACAGGTAGCGCTGAGCGCGCCGAAGGTTCGCAAGCTCTTTCATGCTCGGTGCGAACATATCGGAAATGGCAATATCGGGTTCGACTACGAAGCAAAGGCGGAAACCAAGCCATGGATCATCAGACCATTCCGACGCTGTCCGCCAGGTGATGAATGCTGTTCCACGATCGTCCCAGCGCGTAAAGCGCTCGGCAATGTCTATCAAGGGCGTTCCAGGCCTCAGAAGCATCGTATCCGGATGCCCACTCGCGATTCGGCGGCGCCAAGTCAGCGCTTGTTTGTCCTCGAGAGCGAATGCCTCTAGCCAAGGCCGACTTGGGATGAGCGTCGCTTTCGTTGCTCCGAATTTGAACGGATCCTGCGCGGGCCATGCTACCGGCCACTTCTTGAGGAGCAAGGCACCCACAAGCCATTGATCGACACCGTCCTCGAGGGCGCCTTCGTCTTCCTCTGCCTCCTCCAATCCTTGAATGAATGCCTCAACCGGTTCTTCGGCAAGCGCAATTCGATCGAGTGCGTACTGTTCATCCTGCGATCGACGCTCTACCTTTATCGCCTCGCTCACCTCGGCCCATAGTGCTTGTACGCCACTTGGCCCTTGTTCAAGCAGCACCCGAAAGACTTGTTTCTCGAAGTCTTCAAGCATGAACTGAACGTCGCTTATCGAACGATGAAAAATCGAGAGTCCGTGGCAGAGGAAGTCTGACCAGCCAGTCCATGGACTGTCATCCTCATCGATGGGCAGCACGATTCTGTGGCGGATCATTCCGTGCCGCCTTCCAAATCGATCCAGTCGACCGATTCGTTGCTCCATACGAGCGGCTGATAGCGGCAGGTCGAGGTGGATGATTGCATCGGCAAAAGCGAGATTAAGGCCCTCCTCGCCGTTCCGATCGCAGATCAACACAGCAGGCGTTCGAGACGATGCAAACGCAGCAATGGCTTTGTGATCTTTCATAGTGCCGTCGCCAGTCACAAGCAAGATCTCGCAATCCTGCAGCGTGTCGCGTAGCGCTTCATGGAAGGTCGCCGCAGCGACCTTGGATGAAGAGAAGGCAACGATCTTGGGTGGCCTGCCTTCGCTGCGAAGATTGTGAATCAGGCGCAGTGTGCTTTCGCAAGCCGTGGCATGGTCGTTGCCAATGGATCTGTCCTCGACATGCATACAGAAGCGTTCGAGAATCGACGGTTCGTCGTCGAAGGCGGGTCGCGCGCGCGCGCTGGCAATCCAATCAATGAACGTGGAACGGCCACCACCAAGTGCGGTCAATAAGTCAGCATAGCGAAGTGCTGCTGCATCGAGCACGCGTTTATCCCCGCTTGCCGCATCAAGCACGCCGAATCGCCATTCCTCCAAGATAGGAAGCAACGGCTTGACCCAGGAGGCGACGTCAGCCTCAACCCGAACGTGAGAAAACGAGGGCTCCCCTTGGTCTGTTGGCCCTCGAGAGCTGAACTCCCAGCCTTGCGCGTCGGCACGACGTGACCGGATCAATCGCTGGTGGATCCGGTAACTATCGGCGACGTGGCTTCTAAGAGCGGCGCACAGCGCTGGCAACTCGTGCAAGGCGTCGCGTGTTGCCTGGACCAAGCGGGGTGCGAGTTCCTTGATCGTTTGGTCGTCCGGAAACAGTCGCTCCATCTCGGCTCCCCGCTGCCTGAGAACGAGTTTTGGTGCCTCAGGATCCAGCGCCAGGAGCAGTCGCCCGATATCACGCCGTCGTTCAAGTTTGAGCCGAAAGCTCGGGATGTCGTCGAGCGGATGAGCTGTTGGGTCGAGCAGATTCAGTAGCGCGAGGAACCGTGCTTCGTCACCCAGTGCAGGGGTCGCCGACAGCAGCAGTACAACAGGCGTTTCACTTGCCATGGCGCGAAGCTTTACGGCGGCGGGGGCGAGGCGGCCGGAGTCGACCCCTACTAAATGATGGGCTTCGTCGACAACAAGAATTTCGGGAGCAACTTCTATGTTTGCTAGGTCGGCATGAGGCACGATCTGAATAGTGTCAAACTGATCGAGCCGAAGTTTTGCCCCAAGCTCTTCGCGCCACTGCGCGCACAAGTGAGTTGGTACTGCTATGAGGACACTGGTCTCGGAATTGTCGATCAGGTGTTGTCGAACAATCAGGCCGGCCTCGATCGTCTTTCCAAGGCCGACCTCGTCCGCGAGAAGGTAGCGTTGTACTGGATCGGAGAGAACTCGACGCACGGCAGCTACTTGGTGGGGAGCCAACTCGATACCGGCGGATACAAGCGCCGTCATGCCTTGTGCTGCGCTACGAAGTTTCAGGAGCGGCAGTAATGCCGCTTGGCGACGATCATGAAGATACTGGCTCTCCGCACCGCCACTGGCCAGGATCTCGGCGGGGTCGTCTGGCGCGCTCCAAGGGCGTATATATAGACAAAGTTCGCTGAAATCTGCGCGCTCGCCGTTTGGAAACCTCACCTCATAGTCGACGAGTCCCCTCTCGTCAATGAGGAAATCGGCGATCCGACCAACTCGAAATCGCCCCTCATGACGAATATAGACGCGGGTTTGCGGGCTCAAATAGGCGCGCGAAACTTTCGCCACCGGCATTTGAATAACGTCGGATCGAATGATCGATCGAAAGATAGAAACTGAGCACGTCTCCCCGCTGATCCCCTCTAGCTTTCCTACGCCTTTGTCGTCGGGCAAAGACACCAACATGCCGTTGATTAGCACAGACATCCCCTAAGCATGTATCTCATCTGTCTTGTTGCTCGTCGGGCCGATAGACCGAAATAAAATTCCGTCATAGGCTCTAAATCTGAAATGACGCCCTCCGGCCAGCCGCAGCAACTTTGTTCACATGCCGTATTTGTGTGGCGCCAGTAGCTACTCTGGTGCCCTACGTCATCGCACACACGGAACGCGACACTTCTCATCGCGTTTTTTTATCGATTGTGGCCGCAATTTTCTCAAATTACGGCACATCTTTCAATTAATGTGACATTCGACACGCACGCTCGACGTCGCCGGCGACATCGGTTGCGGCGCGGAGGACACGCAACGTCTCGCGCAAAAAACGCCGGATGGTCTCAGAATCAGGCGCATGGCTGATGGTGCTTCGATGGACATCGCTTGCGCAGCGAGATCCTGCCGTTCGAGGCGAAGCACGCGGCTGTGGCGGCGAGGCGAGATCGACACCGGGTTGGCGTCGACATCATGCAGGTAGCTCATCAAGGTGCCGAAATCGGCCTTGAAGGTCGGAATAGCTTCAGCTTCCGCAGACATGGCGCAACCCCAATTCGACATAAATACGAGATCATGGTAGCGCAAAAGGTTGCGTCTTATCATGACGCTAGGCTGGACATGTTTCGACAGCATGCCGCTGATAGGAGTGAGCAGCATTCGGCTGTGGGCAGAAAAGATATGCCGCACGCGCAAAATGGCGGACAGGTCCTTATCCGGTTACCTCTCCGACTGCTGCTCGAGATAACCGCCCAGCAGGCCGGCGATGTTTTCCCGCCCGACCGGATTGGCGCTGTGCTGCTGGAATTGAAGTTCCGGTGGAATGAACTGACCGCCTTGGTCAAGATCTCGGTCGATCAGCCACCTCACCACGACCATCGCGGTGTCATTGCCGCCCAGATCGTGACCAAAACTGACAAGTTTTGGGCAGCCGTGGGTCTGTAGCAGATCAATGGCTTCGGCCGAACTCCGCACGACCGCCCATCCGGGGCCCGGCGCGGCCTGCAGATCGTCCAGGAATAGCTTCAATTCGCCCCCGTCGATGCGTTACTTGGTAGCAGACATGATTGCAACTGCTTCAGCCTTGGCAGCACGACCCACGCCGGAAGCCTGCACTGCAGCGAACGCGTATTTCATCGTCGGCTTTATTGAGCGGGATTCGGCTGCAGGTCTCGAACGCTGCACCAGATGATCATAGATCATCGCCGTAACTGTCCGACACTTTTCGGTGGACACTTTGCGGCTCAGCCCTCCTGACGAGGAATTCCGGGTCCTGAAACAACAAAAGCCGACTCGCGGTCGGCTCTTGTTGTTGAAGCACATCAGGAAATCTCTTGGCGGAGCGGGGGAGGATTGAACTGCCGACCTTTGCTCTGCCACTCCAATGTAATGGCTGTGCTCGTACTCTAAAAAGCTCCCGTCCAGAAAGAGGCGTGATGCGTGCCAATTAACCTCCGAGAATTTTCACTAAATGCGGCTTCGATTGTCACTATTCGTGGGGCATTTTTCACTAATAGTGACTTTCGACAGCAGCCAAAATCAAACGTCAATATTCCCCGCCCGCAACGCATTCGACTCGATAAACGCCCGCCGCGGCTCGACATCATCCCCCATGAGGGTAGTAAAGATCCCATCCGCCGCAATCGCGTCTTCGATCTGCACGCGCAGCAGTCGCCGCACTGCCGGATCCATCGTCGTTTCCCACAGTTGCTCGGGGTTCATCTCCCCCAGCCCCTTATACCGCTGCTTCGAGACATTGCGTTCCGCATCCGCCAACAGCCACTTCATCGCGCTCTTGAAGTCCGCCACGGCCATGCTGCGCTCACCGCGCTTGATGACCGCACCTTCGCCGATGAGCCCCTTGAACGTATTCGCGGTGGTCACGAGCTGCTGATAATCCGCCGTGTGCTGGAATTCCTGGTCGATGACCGAAACCCGCACGTTGCCGTGATGTGTACGCTCGACATGCAGCGACCGCTGTTCGCGAACCGGGTCATACGAAGGCACAACCCGCACTTCGTTCTTCAGCGCTTCATCATGCAACGCAGCGTGCAGCGCCTTAGCCGAAGCCTCCGTCGAAGCCTCATTGGAGAGGTCGATCACCACACCATCCATGACCGCTTCCAGCGCGGCCGGGTCATACAACCGGCTCAACCGCCCGATCACGCTCTGCGACAGCAGATACGACCGCGCCAGCTCGCCAAGCGCATCGCCGGAAATCGCCGCCGCATTCTCACCCGGCACCAGCTCCGACCCTTGCAGCGCCAACCGCAGCATATGCGCGTTGAGCTCCACGTCATCCTTCAGATACCGCTCGTCCTTGCCCGCCTTGATCTTGTAAAGCGGCGGCTGCGCGATATACACGTACCCGCGCTCGATCATGTCCGGCATCTGGCGATAGAGGAACGTGAGCAGCAGCGTCCGGATGTGCGCACCGTCCACGTCCGCGTCGGTCATGATGATGATGCGGTGATAGCGGAGCTTGTCGAGGTTGTAGTCTTCCTTGCCGATCCCGCAGCCAAGCGCGGTCACGAGCGTGACGATCTGCTCCGACGACAGCAGCTTGTCGTAGCGAGCCTTCTCGACGTTCAGCACCTTGCCGCGCAGCGGCAGGATCGCCTGGAACTTCCGGTCACGCCCTTGCTTCGCCGACCCACCTGCCGAGTCACCCTCGACGATGTAGATTTCGCACTTCGCCGGGTCTTTCTCCTGGCAGTCCGCGAGCTTGCCCGGCAGGCCAACACCATCGAGCACACCCTTGCGTCGCGTCATCTCACGCGCCTTCCGAGCAGCATCACGCGCACGAGCAGCTTCGACGATCTTCCCGCAGATGATCTTCGCGTCGATCGGCGTTTCCAAAAGGAATTCTTCCAGCGCCTTCGCCACAACTTCTTCAACCGGAGCACGAACCTCGGAAGAAACCAGCTTGTCCTTCGTCTGCGAGCTGAACTTCGGCTCCGGCACCTTCACGGACAGCACGCACGACAGCCCTTCGCGCATGTCGTCGCCGGTCGTCTCGACCTTCGCCTTCTTCGCGATTTCGTTGTCGGTGATGTACTTGTTGATGACGCGCGTCATCGCGGCCCGCAGGCCGGTCAGGTGCGTGCCGCCATCCCGCTGCGGAATGTTGTTCGTGAAGCACAGCACGTTCTCGTTGTAGCTGTCGTTCCACTGCATCGCGACTTCGACGCCCACGCCATCCTTCTCGCCGTTGGCAAAGAACACCGTCGGGTGCAGGTTGGTCTTCGTCTTGTTGATGTACTCGACGAAGCCCTTCACACCGCCGGCGAACGCGAAATCGTCTTCCTTGCCCGAGCGCAGATCGGTGAGGCGAATCCGTACACCGTTGTTCAGGAACGAAAGCTCGCGCATCCGCTTCGCGAGGATGTCGTAGTGATACTCGACCGTGCCGAAAATGGTCGGATCGGCCATGAAGTGCACTTCGGTGCCGCGGTTCTCGGTGTCGCCGGTCACGAGCATCGGCGACACTTCCACGCCGTCCACCACCTCGAGCACGCGATCCTGCGCAACGCCGCGATGGAACTCCATGAAGCGCTTCTTGCCATTGCGGCGCACCGTGAGGCGCAGCCAGCTCGACAGCGCGTTCACGCACGACACGCCCACGCCGTGCAGGCCGCCCGACACCTTGTAGCTGTTCTGGTCGAACTTGCCGCCGGCGTGCAGCTCGGTCATCACGATCTCGGCGGCGCTGCGCTTCGGCTCGTGCTTGTCGTTCATCTTCACGTCGGTCGGAATCCCGCGGCCGTTGTCGGTCACGGAAATCGAGTTGTCGGCGTGAATCGTCACGTGGATGTCGTTGCAGTACCCGGCCAGCGCTTCGTCGATCGAGTTGTCGAGCACCTCGAACACGAGGTGGTGCAGACCGGTGCCGTCCGACGTGTCGCCGATGTACATCCCGGGGCGCTTGCGCACCGCTTCCAGGCCTTCGAGGATCTGGATCGACGAGGCGCCGTAGCTGCTGTTATCGGGTTGCGAATTGTGCTGTTCACTCATGGATATCTTCCGGTTCTGCGAGGCCACTCTCGTGGCGGCGCGGTGCGTTTCAGCGAGCGAAATCGCCGGCCGCTCCAGTTTCCTGGCCCACCCCAAGCGCCGAAAAGGCACCAAAAGGGCGGGTTGTCAGTTCGCCATAAAAACGCCAAAGGGGCTTGCCGCCCCCTGGTGTGTGTCGTGATGTCGCGCGCGTCAGATGCGCATCGGCATCACGACATACTTGAACTCGTCGTTCTCGGGCACGGTAATCAGCGCGCTCGAGCTGGCGTCGCCGAGGCTCACCTGCACGGTGTCGACCTTCAGGTTCGCGAGCACGTCGAGCAGATACGTGACGTTGAAGCCGATGTCGACGGTATCGCCCTGGTAGGCGATTTCCAGTTCTTCCTGCGCCTCTTCCTGATCGGCGTTGGTCGACATGATCTTCAGCTGGCCCGGCGCGATGATGCAGCGCACGCCCTTGAACTTGTCCGAGGTCAGGATCGCCGCGCGCTGCAGCGAACGCTGCAGCTCTTCACGGCCGATCTCGAACGTGTTCTTGTGCGCCTTCGGGATCACGCGCTGGAAGTCGGGGAACTTGCCCTCGACGAGTTTCGACACGAGCTCGACCTGGCCGAACGTGAACTTGGCCTGGGTTTGCGCGATGTCGATGGTGACGGTGTCGTCGATGTCTTCGAGCAGGCGTTGCAGCTCGAGAATCGTCTTGCGCGGCACGATGACTTCCTGGCGGCCGAACGTGCCGCCTTCGAGCTTCATCGACGAGAACGCGAGGCGGTGGCCGTCGGTGGCCACGGCCATCAGCTGGTCGCCGTCGACGACGAGCAGCATGCCGTTCAGGTAGTAGCGGATGTCCTGCTGCGCCATCGCGAAGTGCACCATGCCGAGCAGCTGGCGGAACGACTTCTGCGGGACGGTCAGCGTGGCGCCGAAATCCTTCGCCTGCGCGACGGTCGGGAACTCGTCGGCCGCCAGCGTCTGCAGTGCGAAACGGCTCTTGCCGGATTGAACGGTGAGGCGCTTGTCGGCGAGCGACAGCGTGACCTGGCCGTCAGGCATCGCGCGTAGGATGTCGAGCAGCTTGCGCGCGGCGACGGTGGTCGCGACCTGGTCGCCGCCGACGCCGAAATCGGCGCGCGTGGTGATCTGCAGCTCCAGGTCGGTCGACAGGAACGAAACGTCCGAGCCGTTCTTGGTGATCAGCAGGTTGGCGAGGATCGGCAACGTATGGCGGCGTTCGACGATGCCGCTGACCGTTTGCAGCGGCCTGAGGAGGGTGTCTCGTTCGGTCTTGACCAGTTGCATAGAGTTCCTTCGTTGAGTAACGGCCTGCAGCGCAGCAGCCTCGCAGCGCCCCGCCGGCCGGGCTCTTGGCCCGCCACCACCGGGGCGGTCAAACCAGTATTGTGCCTCAAAACCGAACCGCCCCCCTTAAATTGGGGCGGAGGCCGAATTATCAAGCGCGCCGCGCGCTCAGCCCTTCAGCGTCTGTTCCAGCACGTGCAGCTCGTGGTTGAGCTGCGCGTCCTTGCTGCGCTCGTCGGCGATCTTGCGCACCGCGTGCAGCACGGTGGTGTGATCGCGCCCGCCGAACAGCTCGCCGATTTCCGGCAGGCTCTTCTGCGTGAGTTCCTTCGCGAGATACATCGCGATCTGCCGCGGCCGCGCGATGTTCGCGGGACGCTTCTTCGAGTACATATCCGCGACCTTGATGTTGTAGAAGTCGGCGACGGTCTTCTGGATGTTCTCGACCGAAATCTGCCGGTTCTGCACGGTCAGCAGATCCTTCAGCGCTTCCTTGGTCAGCTCGATCGAGATCTCGCGGCCGTGGAACTTCGAATACGCGAGGATCTTGCGCAGCGCGCCTTCGAGCTCGCGCACGTTCGAGCGGAGGTGCTTCGCGACGAAGAATGCGACGTCTTCCGACAGGTTCACGCCTTCCGACTGCGCCTTGCGCATCAGGATCGCGACGCGCATTTCCAGCTCGGGCGGCTCGATCGCGACGGTGAGGCCCGAGTCGAAGCGCGAGATCAGGCGATCGTCGATGCCCGAGATTTCCTTCGGATACGTGTCGCTGGTGATGATCACCTGCGCCTTGTTCGCGACCAGCGCCTCGAACGCGTAGAAGAATTCCTCTTGCGTGCGCGACTTGCCGGAGAAGAACTGAATATCGTCGATCAGCAGCAGGTCGAGCGAATGGTAGTAGCGCTTGAAATCGTCGAACGCCTTGCGCTGGTACGCCTTCACCACGTCCGACACGTATTGCTCGGCGTGGATGTAGCGGATCCGCGCGCCGGCCTTGTCGAGCAGCAGCTGGTTGCCGATCGCGTGGATCAGGTGGGTCTTGCCGAGGCCGACGCCGCCGTACAGGAACAGCGGGTTGTACGAGATGCCGGGGTTGTCCGCGACCTGGATCGCGGCGGCGCGCGCGAGCTGGTTCGCCTTACCGGTCACGAAGTTGTCGAACGTGAGCACGGGGTTCAGCTTCGAGCGCTCGTACATCGAATCGGCTTCACCGCCGGCGGCGGGCGCGGCACCGGGGCCCGGGCGCCACGTGCGGCGGCCGGCGGCCGCTTCGTGCGCGGGCAGGCTCGGCAGGTCGATGTCGGCGTCGTCGGCGTT
>NZ_VWWH01000079.1:0-34946 GCF_011753045.1 Burkholderia sp. Ap-955 | reverse complement strand
CGAGCGCCTCGTCGGCGTTGCCGGCTTCGCCGACCACGGACAGGTCGGCCGCTTCGAGCCGCATCCGCAAGCCGTCGCGCACGAGCGGGTGATCGTCGACGAGCAGCAGTCGGGCGACGGGCCGGGCCGAACTGGTGCCGCTCAAGCTCGCGACGATCGCGACGATCGGTGACGGCGCGCTGGAGACGGCGGGCAACCTCGTCGAAGCCGTTGCGGCCACGACGCGCGAATTCAACGAACTCGGCGCGGCCGACATGATGGCCGGCATGCTCGCGCAGGCGACACGCAAGGCCGGCATGTTCGAACGCTGGTTCGGCGCGGCGACGGGCCATGTCGACTACCGTGCGGCGATCGGGGCGCTCAAGCAGTCGCTCCGCTTCTTCCCGCGTCGTACCGAAGAACTCGCCGCGAAGGTCCGCCACGCGGAAGAAAATCTCGTGGTCGTGCTCGCGGCGCTGAGCGCGGTGTCGGACGTCGTGCGCGCGCCGGACGATGCGGGTGTCGAGCGCACGCTGTTCGACCGCCGCAACATCGTCGGGCAGGCCGTGCAGCAGATCCGCATGCAACCCGCGCAATTGCGCGGGCTCGACGAGCGCGTGACCGATCTGTTGTCGCGCGCCGATCACCTGATGAACGTCGTGCTGCCGGCGGCGTTGGCGGCGCGGCCGCAGCGCTGAGCACACGGCACGCACCGCATGAGCACGCGCGCCGAGGCGCGCGTGTTCGCTGCACAGGCCACGCCGCATCACGCCATTTCACGTGCACCGGCGCGAGTCTGCTATCTTCCCGGGCATCTCATCGCTTTCCCGCCGATTCTCCATGACTGACCGCATCGTTGCCGCATTCGATTTCGACGGCACCATCACGACGACCGACAGCTTTCGCCATTTCGTCCGCTATGCGGTCGGCACGCCGCGCTTCGCGTGGGCCGGATTGTGCGCGCTGCCGTGGATCATTGCGATGAAGGCCGGGCTGCTGTCGCGGGGCGACGCGAAAGCGAAATTCGCATCGTTCGCGTTCGGGCCAGTGCGCGAGGATGCGCTCGATGCGCAGGCGCGCACGTTCGTCGACACCTATCTGCCGAGCCTCGTGCGCCCGGAAATGCTCGAACGCATCCGCGAGCATCGGGCACGCGGGCACGAAGTCGTGCTGGTGAGCGCGTCGCCGTCGCTGTATCTGGAGAAGTGGGCGAAGACGGCCGGCTTCGATGCGGTGCTCGCGACCCGGCTGGCGTTCGAGCGCGGCGTCTTCGCCGGCCGGCTCGACGGCGAGAACTGCTGGGGGCCGCAGAAGGTCGTGCGGTTGCGCGGGTGGTGGGGCAATCGGCCGCCGAAACAGTTGTTCGCGTACGGCGACAGCCGCGGTGACAAGGAAATGGCCGAGCTTGCGAACTGGTCGTGGATCCGCGGGCAAGGGCCGATGCCGCCGATCGGCGGTTGAGGCGGTGCGTTACGCGTCGGCCGGAGCCTGGCGCGTACCGCGCGCCGGACGATAGCCGCCCCAGCGATTCGCCCGCGCGAACGTGCCGACGTCGTTGAAGCGTACGCCGACTTCACGCAGCGCCGCATGCGCGGGGCGCGCGGTCAGCTGGCGGATGTAGAACGGGTCGCGCACCACGAAGTGATGGATCGCATGCGTGCTGCCGAAGTTGAAGCAGAACAGCTGGAACGGCAGCATCCACCACGGGTTGAGCACCTGCGTCTGCTGGATCACGTTGCGCGAGTCGATGTCGCCGAAGTAATGCATGTTCGAGCTGACGAAGTTGATGCAGAAGCTGCGCACGAAGTTCGGCCCGAGCCACACCACGGCCAGGAAATCGACGACGCTCATCACGCGCTCGACCACGGCCGGCACCGTCACCGGGTAGCCGAACGCATGCAGCGCGAACACGCCGGCGTGATAGACGATGAACGCGTGCCACAGCACGTAATACACGTGACCGACCGGCATGTACGACGACACCTGCTCGACGCGTAACTGCAGGCGCTCGGACGGATCCTGCACCGGCTGCGCGGCCACGTACTGCTTCACCTTGCGGCGCATCGCGGTGGGCCGCAGCACGACGGCGAGCATGCCGTCCGCGATCATCAGCAGCCGTTTCACGCCCCAGCGCTCGCCGTTCGTGATGCCGAATTCCTCGAGATCCGATTCGCCGCCCGACACCTTGTGGTGATGCAGGTGCATGCGCCGCCGCGTCCACGGGTTGATCGTGCCGGGCCGCGTGAGCCAGCACAGCGCCATCATCAGGTGATAGGCCCACGGCGTCTTCTTGAAGTACATCAGGTGGATCAGGTCGTGCTCGAGCTCGTGGATCAGCGACGTGACGAACGCGGCGAGCGGCAGCGCGACGTACCATGCGATCGATCCGCGCGCATAGAGCCACGCGATCGCGAGCATCGCGCTCACCGAGATGGCCATCACGGTCGCGCCGACGAGGTTCTGGTTGTCGAGTAGCGGAAAGCGCGCGCGGATCGCGTCGCTCGCGGCGTTGACCTCGCGGCGGACGTACGCGACCTTGTCCGCGTCGTTGCGAAAGGCGGTTCGTGCGGGTTGGCTCATCGACCGGGATTCCTGCGGAAAGGGTGGGGCGCAATGCCGATGTGACAAGCATAGGCGCGCACCGGGCCGCGCGCGAGGGCCGCGGGTGCCAATGGTGGTGTCATTTCGGGCCACGATGGCCGGCCGGCGCGGCTAGAGTCTCGCCCCGGTGTCATTGCGGGCCAGCGACGCTACAATCCGCCGAAACCGCTCCGGAGTCCGCCGCATGGTCCTGTCCGTCCCGGATGCCGCGCGCCAGCTGAACAAGGCGACGGTGTCGTCCGCGTATGCGCTGTTCATGCTGATGCTGGCCGAGGAGCGCGGCATCGACGGCGGCCGCGTGCTGGCCGGCTCGGGCGTCGAGCGCGACCGGCTCGCGCAGCCCGATGCGCGCATCACGCCGCTGCAGCAGGCGGCGATCGTGTTCAACCTGCTCGACGCGACGGACGATCCGTCGATCGCGATCGAGATCGGCCTGCGCAGCAGCCTGACGAAAGCGGGACTGATCGGCTTCGGGCTGATGAGCTGCGCGACGCTCGGCGAGGCGATCTCGCTCGGCATCCGCTACCTGCCGACGCGCGTGCCGTTCTTTTCGGTGCGGCTCGCGCAGCTCGACGGGATCGTCGACATCGACGTGTTCGAAGCGTTTCCGCTCGGCCGGCTGCGGCAGTTCGCGGTCGAGAACTTCCTGGTCGAGACGGCGATCCTGTTCAACTCGCTGCTGTATCCGGTGCCGGGGCGCACGCTGCAGTCGCGTGCCGAACTCCATTTCGAGTGGCCGGAGCCGCCCTGGTTCGAGCGTTATCGCGCGCGGCTGCCGCGCTGCCATTTCGACGCGAGCGCGAACCGCATCCGCTGCGACGCCGCGTTGCTCGACGAACCGATCGGCACCGCGAACGCACACACCGCGCAGATGATCGTGCAGCAGTGCGAGGCCGAACTCGCGCGGCTCGGCTATGCGGAAAGCATCGTCGAGCGCGTGCGTAACCTGCTGATCTGCGGCGAAGGCGGCTATCCGTCGGTCGACGACGTCGCGCGCGAGCTGCATGTGTCGGCGCGGACGCTCAAGCGCAAGCTCGCCGAGTACGGCGCGACCTATTCGACGCTGCTCGACGAAATCCGGTTGCGCGACGCACTGCGGTTGCTTGAAGGCACACGGCTGCCGGTCGACGAGATCGCCGCGCGCGTCGGCTATACGGATCGCGCCAATTTCACGCGGGCGTTCAAGCGCTGGACGGGCGTCGCGCCGAGCGAGCGGCGCTGAGCGCGGTTACGCACCGGCCTGCGTGGCGGGCCTGCCGCGTCATGCGCCGCGTGTCACGGCTTCAGACGATCGCGACCCAGTTCGCCCCGCGTCCGCCCGGCACGCGCGCGTGCGGCGACAGTGCACCGTCGTCCGGCGCGATCGCATAAACCGACACATATTCCGACTGTTCGCCGCAGGCGACGAGCCAGCGTCCTGACGGGTCGATAGCGAACCCGCGCGGCTGCGTTTCGGTGGCGGTCGCGTGCGCGGGTTCGAACGTGCCGTCCTCGGTGCGGCGATAGCAGAGCAGGCAGCTCGACGTGCGTTCGCTGACGTAGGCGAAACGCTCGTCGGGCGTCAGGTGCAGGTCGGCGGCCCAGACGGACGGTTCGGTGGGCGCGGGCGGCCGCGCATGGCCTTGCGCGAGTTCGGCGACGGCCGGATGGCGCGCGCTCACATGCGCATCGCCGAGCCGGCCGGTTTCAGGGTCGCGCACGAACGTCGCGAGCGTGGCCTGGAATTCGCTGACGCAAACGAGCGTGCGGCCGTCATCCGCGAATTGCAGGTGACGCGGGCCGAACCCGGCCGGCACGCGCGTTTCGCCGTGTTCGTGCGCACGCAGGCCGGCTGCGTCCTCGACGAGCGCGAAGCTGAACACGCGATCCGAGCCCAGCGAACTGACGTACGCGAAACGGTTGTCCGGCGACACGATCACCGCGTGCGCGTTCGCGATGCCGCCCGTGACCTGCAGCGGCGTGCCGTCGCCGTCGCGCACGCGCGCGGCGTCGTAGAGGCTCAGCGAATTCCCGCCGTAGGATGCGCCAAGCAGCCAGCGGCCGCTGCGGTCGAGCGACAGGTACGCATGGCTCGCGTCGATCGCGGTGGTGCCGATGCGCACGAGCGCGCCGGTGGCCGGCACGACGCGGAACGCGACGATCGTCGGTTGTTCGCCGCGCGTCGCGACGTAGAGCCGCGCGCGGTCGGCCGGCACGGCGATCGGCATCGCGACGTCGGCCGCGGGATAGCGGGTGAGCGGCGCAAGCGTGCCGTCGGCCGCGAGCGAGAAGGTGGCGAGGTCGCCGTCGGCGGCATTCGAGACGACGACGGTCAGGCGGTCAGTGTTCGGCATGGCGGAGCATCGCAGCGTTCGTGAAGGATTCGTCGGCCGGCAGGCCGCGCGGCGGGTCGCTGCGCCGGTGGGTGCGCGCGAACAGCGCGGCGACCGCGGCGACGAGCGAAGCGACCGCGAGCGCATACAGCCCGCCCGTGATCGAACCCGTATGTTGCTTCAGATAGCCGAAGGCCGTCGGTGCGACGAAGCCGCCGAGGTTGCCGACCGAGTTGATCAGCGCGATCACGGCCGCGGCCACGCGCGTGTCGAGATAGCCCTGCGGGATCGGCCAGAACAGCGACGATGCGGCCTTGAAGCCGAGCGCGGCGAAGCAGATCGACGCGAACGACCACACCGGATCGTGCGACGTCGACGCGAACAGCCCGCACGCGGCGAGCACGAGCGCGCACGCGAGCCAGCGCTGCGGATGCTTCCACTTCGACGACAGCACCGCGAAGCCGTACATCGCGCCGATCGCGATCATCCACGGAATCGTGTTGTACAGGCCGACCTGGAAATCGGTGAGCCCGCCCATCTTGCGGATGATCGTCGGCAGCCAGAACGTGGCCGCATAGATCGTCAGCTGAATCGAGAAATACAGGAAGCAGAACAGCATGATCTGCGGGTCGCGCAGCAGCGCGGTGGCGCGCACCGGCACGTTCGAGCGGACGTCGCGCGTCGCGCGCTCGTCGTCGAGCGCGTTCTGCAGCGCCGTGCGTTCTTCGGCCGTGAGCCACGTCGCGTCGCGGATGTGCGATTTCAGCAGCAGCCAGCTCGCGCCGCACAGCGCGACCGAGAACAGCCCTTCGATCAGGAACATCCATTGCCAGCCTTCGAGGCCGAAACCGCGGATCGACAGCAGCGCACCGGTGACGGGCCCGGACAGCACCGACGCGAACGCGGAACCGCCGAGGAAGATCGCCATTGCCTTGCCGCGCTCCTGCGGCGGCAGCCATTGCGACAGGTACAGCACGACGCCGGGGAAGAAGCCGGCCTCGGCCGCGCCCAGGAGAAAGCGCAGCGCGTAGAACGACGTGTCGTTCCACACGAACGCCATCGCGGCCGCGACGATGCCCCACGTCGCCATGATCCGGGCCAGCCAGATGCGTGCGCCGTAGCGCTGCATCAGCAGGTTCGACGGCACCTCGAACAGCGCGTAGCCGACGAAGAACAGCCCGGCGCCGAGGCCGTACGCGGCCGCGCCGATGCCGATCGACGCCTCGAGGTGGCGATCGACGAAGCCGACGTTCACGCGGTCGATGTAGTTCGCGATGAACATGATCAGCACGAGCGGCAGCACGTGCCACTTCACTTTCGAGACGGCGGACGCGAGCGGGTCGCGTCCGGGCAGGGCGGGCGAGGGCGGGTTCAAGCGTGTCTCCGGTCGGGCGGCGGCGGACGGGGCGGTAGCCCGCGTCGGCATCCGGGTGGCGATTTGTGTAGTATGTCGTCGTATGACATGGTACGCCTGAGCGCCGATGAAGAGGTCGCGGGTTTACCCGAAAATCACCCGGATATTGGGGAATTTCATGGGGCGCGTCGGTGACTTATCCATGTCTGATGACGTATGACATGAGATGGGCAGGTGCCCATTGCCGCGTATTCGGCCGCGGCCCGCACTGCGCGGGGGCGTCGGCGGGGCAGCCCGTCCGGCGGCTGCCTTCGCCTCTGCTACGCCATCGACACGACGCTGTTGAGCAGCGTCTTCACGAGCACGGCCTGCCGCGTCGCGCCCGTTTTCGCGAAGATGCCGCGCAGGTGCGCACGCGCGGTGTTCTTCGTGATGCCGGTCGCGGCAGCCGCCTCGTCGAGCGTCAGCCCGTCGACGAGCAGCAGTGCGATTTCGGTTTCCATAGGCGTGAGGCGGAACAACCGGTGCAGCATGTCGCGCGACGTCTGCGGCGACGACGCCGGATCGCGGACGAACACGGCGACGGCCGGCCGGTGCTGCCGGTCCTCGGCGCCGCGGTAGGGCGCGAGCGGGCGCAGCAGCACGCTCAGCGGCATCGCGCCGCCGGGGCGGGACAGCGTGGTGGCTTCGATGCGCGCAAGCGCGCCCGCACGGAAATGCTCGAGCGCGGCCTGCAGCGCCTTCTGCAGCCGGCGCTCGTCGAGCGGGCACGATGCGTGGAGCCGTTCCTGGCGCACGCATAGCCCGTCCTGCTGCTCGATCAGCCGCTCGGCGATGCGGTTGCGCTTGATCACGCGGCCGTCCTCGTCGACGATCGCGGTGCCGACGTCGAGCCGGTCGACGGTGCCCGCATACAGCGCGCGTTCGGCATCGAGCACGTCGAACGCCGCGTGCAGCTCGACTGCCCGCTGCAGGTGCGGCAGCAGCGTCGCGACCTGCGCGCGCTCGGCCGCGTCGAAATCGCGGCCGCCGTGCGCGCGGCTCACGAAGAACGCGCATTCGACGCCACGTTCGCCGCGCAGGTTCGCGCCGAGGATATAGCGCAGGTCGAGCGGCTGCAGGTACTGCCGGTAGAAATCGTGCGCGCGCCACGTGGTTTCGCCGAACAGCCGGTCGGCCGTGAAGACCTGGCCGGGCGGCTGATCGAGAAACGGGCACAGCGCGTAGAACTGCTCGCTGTACGACGGCTCGCCGGGCAGCAGCGGGCCGTGTGCCGACGCGTTGATGATGAGCCCGTGCCGTGCGCCGCCCGGGTTGCGCAGCACCAGCGTCGTGAAGCTCGCGTCGAGCCGCGCGCGGACCGCTTCGAGGAAGCCGGCCCACGGGGTCGGCTCCGACGGGCCCTGATAGACGAGCCCGAGCCACGCGCTGAGTTCGCGCGCCGTCCACGCCGCGTCGTCGAAACCGTCGTGCGCGGCCGGGTCGCTGGGCGCCAGCGCGATGGGCATGCTCGTGTTCTCCTGGTCGGGATGAAGGATTCCCGGACCAGCATACCGGCCGGCCGGCGGCCCGCGTCATCCGAACGGAGTAGGCGACGCGGGCAGGCCGGCAACCGCCGGGCTGCCTGCCTGCGGCGCTTACGCCGCGCGCTCGCGCAGCAGATATGCAACGATGCGGTCCGCCGCTTCTTCCGGCGACTCGGCGACCGTGTCGACTCGCAGTTCGGGCTGCGCGGGCGGTTCGTACGGCGAATCGATGCCCGTGAAGTGCTTCAGCTCGCCGCGCCGCGCCTTCTTGTACAGGCCCTTCGGATCGCGCTCCTCGGCCACCGCCAGTGGCGTGTCGACGAACACCTCGACGAACTCGTCGGGGCCGACCATCGCACGCGCCATGTCGCGCTCCGCGCGGAACGGCGAGATGAACGACACGAGCGTGACGAGCCCCGCGTCGAGCATCAGCCGCGCGACTTCGGCGACGCGCCGGATGTTCTCCACGCGATCGGCCTCGGTGAAGCCAAGATCGCGATTGAGCCCGTGCCGCACGTTGTCGCCGTCGAGCAGGTACGTATGCTTGCCGAGCGCGTGCAGCCGTTTCTCGACGAGATTCGCGATCGTCGACTTGCCGGCGCCCGACAGGCCCGTCAGCCACACGATCCGCGGCGTCTGCGCCTTTTGCGCGGCACGCGCGGCGCGGTCGACGTCGACGGCCTGCCAGTGCACGTTGTGCGCGCGGCGCAACGCGAAGTGCAGCATCCCGGCGCCGACCGTGTCGTTGGTGACACGGTCGATCACGATGAAGCCCCCGGTGTGACGGTTGCGGTCGTACGGATCGAACGCGACGGGCCGGTCGAAGCTCAGGTTGCACACGCCGATCTCGTTGAGCGCGAGCGTGCGCGCCGCGAGATGCTCGCGCGTGTTCACGTCGATCTTGTACTTCGGCGTCGCGCAGGTCGCGCCGACCGTCTGCGTGCCGAGCTTCACGAGATACGGGCGGCCGGGCAGCAGCGGCGCATCGTGCATCCACACGAGCGTCGCCTCGAACTGGTCGGCCACCTCGGGCGGCGCATCAGCTCGCGCGATCATGTCGCCGCGGCTGATGTCGATCTCGTCGGCCAGCGTGAGGGTCACCGCGTCGCCGGCGCGCGCGATGTCGCTTTCGCCGCCTTGCGTGATCACCGACGCGACGCGGCTCTCCTTGCCGGACGGCAGCACGCGCACGCGCTCGCCGACGCGGATCTCGCCCGATGCGATGCTGCCCGCGTAACCGCGGAAGTTCAGGTGCGGGCGGTTGACCCACTGCACCGGCAGCCGGAACGGCTCGTCGCTGGTCACGCGTGCGGCGAGCGGCAGCGTGTCGAGATGCTGCATCAGCGCCGGGCCCGCGTACCACGGCATCCGCGCGCTCGGTGCGATCACGTTGTCGCCGCGCAGCGCCGACATCGGGATGCTGACGATCTCCGCCAGCCCGAGCTCGGCCGCGAATACGCGATAGTCGGCGTCGATGCGCTCGAACACGGCGCGGTCGTAGTCGACGAGATCCATCTTGTTGATCGCGAGCACCACGCGCTTGATGCCGATCAGCGCGACGAGATGACTGTGGCGGCGCGTCTGCGTGAGCACGCCCTTGCGCGCATCGATCAGGATCACGGCGAGATCGGCGGTCGACGCACCGGTGATCATGTTGCGCGTGTACTGCTCGTGGCCGGGCGTATCGGCGACGATGAACTTGCGTCGCGCGGTCGCGAAGAAGCGGTACGCGACGTCGATCGTGATCCCTTGCTCGCGCTCGGCCGACAGGCCGTCGACGAGCAGTGCGAAATCGAGTTCGCCGCCCTGCGTGCCGACCTTCTTCGAATCGGCTTCGAGTTGCGTGAGCTGGTCGTCGAACAGCATGTTCGATTCGTAGAGCAGGCGGCCGATCAGCGTGCTCTTGCCGTCGTCGACGCTGCCGCACGTGATGAAGCGCAGCAGGTTCTGGGTTTGTGCGCGTGCTTCGTCGGAAGCGCGTGCATCGGGTGCGTGGTGCGCGAGCGCCTCGGGCGCGGTGAGAACGTGTGCCATCAGAAATATCCCTCCTGTTTCTTCTTTTCCATCGAACCGGCCGAATCGCTGTCGATCAGTCGTCCTTGCCGTTCGGACGTGCGCGTCTCGCGCATCTCCTGCAGGATGTCGTCGAGCGAGGTCGCGTCGCTGTCGATCGCGCCCGTCAGCGGATAGCAGCCGAGCGTGCGAAAACGCACCTTGCGCATCTGCGGCACTTCGCCTTCGCGCAGCGGCAGGCGTTCGTCGTCGACCATGATCAGCGCGCCGTCGCGCTCGACCACGGGTCGTTCCTTCGCGAAGTAGAGCGGCACGATCGGGATGTCGTGAAGCTGGATGTACTGCCAGATGTCGAGCTCGGTCCAGTTCGAGATCGGGAACACGCGCAGGCTTTCGCCCTTGCGCTTGCGCGCGTTGTACAGCGACCAGAGCTCGGGGCGCTGGCGCTTCGGGTCCCAGCGATGCTGCTCGGAGCGCAGCGACACGATGCGTTCCTTCGCGCGCGATTTCTCCTCGTCGCGGCGGGCGCCCCCGAACGCGGCGTCGAAGCCGTAGTGATCGAGCGCCTGCTTGAGCCCCTGCGTCTTCCACACGTCGGTGTGCACGGCCGAGCCGTGCGTGAACGGATCGATGCCGTTCGCGACGCCTTCAGGGTTGATGTGCACGCGCAGGTCGAGGCCGAGGCGCGCGGCCGTCTCGTCGCGAAACGCGATCATCTCGCGGAATTTCCAGGTCGTATCGACGTGCAGCAGCGGAAAGGGCGGCTTCGCCGGGTAGAACGCCTTCATCGCGAGATGCAGCATGACCGAGCTGTCCTTGCCGATCGAATACAGCATCACCGGGTTCTCGCTCTCCGCGACCACCTCGCGCATGATGTGGATGCTTTCGGCCTCCAGCCGCTCCAAGTGGGTCAACATCGTTCGTCTCCTTGTTTCATGCCGGTGCCGCGCGACATGTGCGGCGTTGCGTGCATGACACCGACGGTATCGGGCGAGCGGCATGCCGATCTTCGTCCGGGTGGACTAAGCCGCGGCATGGCGGGGGAGCGGATCTTTCCTTAGTCCACCCGGACGAAGTGGCGCGCGATGGCGACGCTTAAGGTGAGCGCTCGACCATCGGCGGAGAGAACACATGACGGACGACACACGTGCCACGCAATTGCTTTCGGGCCAGACCTGGGCCGATTTCTGCGACACCCTGAAACGCAGCGGACAACAGATCCTGCGCGCCGAGGCGCCGGACGATCCGCTGACGCGCGCGGAAGGATTCCGCTACCTGAGCCGGCTGATGCGCATCGCGCTCGAAATGCACGTCGAGTTCGCGGACGGCGCATGGCCCGGCTTTTTCTCGCCGTCGCACGAGACCGCGAAGATCGGCGCCGACAATCCCGACAACCTGTACCAGTACACGCGTCTCGACGGCCGCTGCGAATATCGCGTGACGGGGCGGCGCGGCACGGTGGCCTACCTGAGCTTCGGCACGCAGAAGGGCGGCTACGAGACCGACGGCAAGATGCTGCAGACGGGCTTTCTCGATGCGAAGCAGCTCGAGATCGCGCCGGACGGCAGCTTCGAGATCGTGCTGAGCGAGACGCCGCGCGCGGGCAACTGGGTGCGCATGGAGCCGGGCACCAATGCGTTGCTGGTGCGCCAGACCTTTCTTGACCGGCGCGCGGAAACGCCGGCACAACTGAAGATCGAGCGTATCGGCGCCGACGATCGCCCGGCGCCGCTCGACCCGCTCGTGCTGCAGGGCGGCCTCACGCGCGCCGCGCAGTTCGTCGAGCAGACGTCGAAGCTGTTCGCGGACTGGGCCGCGAGCTACCGGTCGCACGTGAACGCGCTGCCGCCGGCCGACCAGGCGATGTGCCAGTCGGTCGGCGGCGATCCGAACATCTACTACTACCACTCGTGCTGGTCGCTGGCCGATGACGAAGCACTCGTGATCGACGTCGATACGGTGCCCGATTGCGATTTCTGGAACGTGCAGCTCAACAACTACTGGATGGAATCGCTCGATTACCGGCACTTCGATATCTGCGTGAACAAGCACAGCGCGCGGCGGAATGCGGACGGCGGCGTGACGGTGGTCGTCGCGGCCGCGCGGCCGGGTGACGCGAACTGGCTCGATACGGCCGGACATCGCACCGGCACGATCTGCTGGCGCTGGGTCGGCGCCGCGCAGCCTGTGCATCCGCGCACGCGGGTCGTGAAGCTCGCGACGCTGAAGGAGGCCGCATGAACGCGCCGCTGGATCGAACCCGCACGCTGCTCGCGCCCGACGGATTGATCGCCGAAGCCGTGTCGCGCACGGGTGGACTGACCGCATTCGGCGACGGGCCGTACCGCGAAGCGCTCGACGTGATGTGCGCGTCGCTGATCGACGAAGCGAAGCTGTCCGCACGCGGCGCGGAAATGATGCGCGAGAAGCTCGTCGGCCAGCTCGCGAACCGGCTCGTCATCGAGGATTACTTCCGGCGTCATCCCGAGATCGCGGAGATCGTGATCGACGATCCGCTCGTGATCGTCGGCCTGCCGCGCACGGGTACGACGCTGCTGCAGCGCCTGCTGGCCGTCGACCCGCGCTTCCATACTGCCGCGTGGTGGGAAACCCGCTACCCGGCACCGCTCGCGGGCGAGACGCTCGCCGAGCCGACGCTGCGCATCGCGCGTGCGCAGGCCGAGGTCGCGACGATGATCGACTGCATTCCCCAGATCCTGACGATCCATCCGCTCGATGCGATGCTCGCCGACGAGGAGTTCATGCTGATGGAGCATGCGTTCGTGTGCGCGATGGATTCGTACGCGAACGTGCCGCGCTACACGGCGTGGCTCGCGCGGCAGGATCTCACGCCGGTCTATACGTACCTGAAGCGGATGCTGCAGTTCCTGCAATGGCAGAAGGGGCAGCGCGGCGTCGCGCCGGCCGCGCGCTGGCTGCTGAAGACGCCGCAGCACCTGCATGCGCTCGACGTGCTGTGCCAGGTGTTTCCGCGTGCGCAGGTCGTGCTCACGCACCGAGATCCGGCGCAGACGATTCCGTCGATGGCGAGCATGGCGCACACGTTGTGGCAGATGTATGCGGACGATCCCGATCCGCTTGCCGTCGGCGCGCAGTGGAACGCGGGGATGGCGCGCGCGATCGGCGCGGCGATGGCCGCGCGCGACGCGTTGCCGGCCGACCGCTTCCTCGACGTGCGCTTCGAGTACACGGTGTCGAATCCGCTCGGCGTTGCCGAGGCCGTGTACGCGTTTGCCGGGATGCCGCTCGATGCGCGGCAGCGCACGGCGATGACGGACTGGATGGCGCGCAACGGCCGCGACAAGCGCGCCGCACACGACTATTCGATCGCGCGCTTCGGCTTCACCGATGCGCAGCTCGCGCGCGACTTCGCCGCGTATCGCGCGCGGCACCTGCGGGCCGCCGGCTGACGGCCGGGCTCGCGAGACCCACGACAACCAGGAGACAACTCATGTTGCTGAAGGACAAGATCGTCGTGATTTCCGGGATCGGGCCGGGGCTCGGTGTGAAGCTCGCCGTCGAGGCCGCACGCGAGGGCGCGCGCGGCGTGGTCGTCGCGGCGCGCACGATGGATAAGCTCGACGACGCAGAAACGCGGATCCGTGCGCTCGGCGTCGACTGCGACGTGCTGAAGGTGAAGACCGACATCACCGACCGCGCGCAATGCCGGCAGCTCGCGACGCAGGCCGTCGAGCGCTTCGGCCGGATCGACGCGCTCGTGAACAGCGCATTCGTGCACGGCACGTTTCCGGAACCGGTGGAAGAGGCCGATCTCGACGGCTGGCGCGCGGTGTTCGACACCAACGTGTTCGGCACGATGGCGCTCACGCAGGAAGTCGTGCCGCACATGAAGCGGCAGCAGCGCGGCGCGATCGTGATGATCAACACGCAGGCGACCCGCAAGCCGTTTGCAGGGGAAGGCGGCTACGCTGTATCGAAGGGGGCGCTCGCGGTTGCGGCAAAATACCTGGCGCGCGAACTCGGCGCGCACGGCATTCGCGCGAACAGCATCCACATGGGGTGGATGTGGGGCGTGCCGACCCAGACGTATTTCCGGCAGGCGGCTGCCGAGTACGGGATGACGGAAGCGCAGATCATCGCGCCGATCGCGTCGAACATCGCGCTCGCGAAGCTGCCGACCGACGACGACTGCGCGCGGGCCGCACTGTTCCTCGCGTCGGACTATGCGAATGCGGTGACGGGCGCGACGCTCGACGCGAATGGCGGCGATTTCATGCCCTGACGATGGAGCACAGGATCATGCAGGACAACCACGACACACAACACTTCTTTGCATTCAACGGCGACGCGGACGGGCTGTGCGCGCTTCAGCAACTGCGGCTCGCGGAGGGCGTGCACGGCACGCTCGTGACCGGCGTGAAACGCGACATCAAGCTGCTCGATCGGATTGACGCACGGGCGGGCGACATCGTCACCGTGCTCGACGTGTCGCATGACCAGAATCGCGATGCGTGCGCGCGGCTGCTGCGCGATGGCGTGACGGTCCGCTATTTCGACCATCACTTCGCGGGCGAACTGCCCGACGATCCGCGCTTCGACGCGCATATCGACACGGCGGCCGACGTGTGCACGAGCGCGATCGTGAACCGTTATCTCGGCGGCCGGCACGTGCGCTGGGCGATCGTCGCGGCGTTCGGCGACGAATTGCCGGCGCTCGGGAACGCGCTTGCGAGCGGGCATGGGATCGACGAGGCGGAGCGCGACACGCTCGCCGAACTCGGGCTCTATCTGAACTACAACGCGTACGGCGAGTGTGTCGGCGATCTGCATTTCGACCCGGCCGCGCTCGCCGACGCGATGCTGCCGTGCGTCGATCCGCTCGATTTCGTGCGCGAGACAACCGTGTTCGCCGCGCTGCGCGACGGCTACCGCGACGACATGGCGCGCGCGTGCGCACTCGCGCCGCTGCGCGAGGTGCCCGGTGCGACGCTGGTCCGGATGCCTGATCATCCGTGGGCGCGGCGCGCGACGGGCATGCTCGCGAACGAACGGATGCGCAACGCGCCAGATGCGGCGCTCGCGGTGCTGTCGCCGCGCGCGGACGGCGGGCTCGTCGTCAGCGTGCGCGTGCCCGATGGCCGCCCGCTCGGCGCCGACGAGTTCTGTCGCGGCTTTCCGACCGGCGGCGGGCGCAAGCGCGCGGGCGGCATCAACCATCTGCCGGAAACCGAGTTCGACGCATTCGCCGAGCGATTCGAGGCCGCGTTCCGGCTCGATTGACGCAGCGGGCTGCGGCGATGCGTGCGCCGTGCACCTTCGCACGACGCGCGCATCGCGAGTGGATCAACCGGTCGCGCCCGCAAGCACGGCCGGCACGTTGTGACCGTAGCAGCGTTCCTCGACGCGCTCGGCGATGCGCCAACCTTGCGCGGTGCGCACGAACCGGTCGACGTACCAGAGCCCGAGAAACATCACCTGCGTGCCGCCGTCCGGCAGCGCGACTTCCATCGGATTGAAGCAGATCGTGCGGCTGCGCGCGGTATCGCCGTCGAGCCGGATCGACAGGTTGCCGACCATGTGCTGGTACCGCGGAAACTGCGGCAGCACGGTGCGCAGCCAGGCCTTCACCTCCGGATAGCGGCCCGCGATGCCGCCCATCGCGCGATAGTCGATTGCAGCATCGGGTGTGAACACCGCGTCGAGCGTGTCGAAGTCGCGCGTGTCGATCGCACTCGAATACGCGACGATCAACTCGCGGATGTCGTGATGGTCGGACAGCGTTTGCAGATCGGGCATCGGCGGGTCCCGGTCACGCGCCGTTGCGCCGGCGTGCCGCGTGGAGCGCTTCGGCGCGCTGCTTCACGTCGCGCGCGCACTGGTCGAAACCCTGTTTTACCCACCCGCCGTGGTGCTGCATGATCGTGTCCGCGTTGACGCCGAGGAACTGGTCGGTCGTGAAGTAGCGGCAGCGCTCCGCGCCGATCGCGTCGATGTACTGGTCGCGACGCGCGGCATCCTTGTTGTCGTCGGTCGGGCGCTGTTCCCACGACAGCAGCCGTTCGGGTTCGTACGCGACGAGGATCTCGTTGACGGGAATCACGGTCTCCGTGCCCGGGATGCGCACCTGCATGTGCACGAAATCGCCGAGCTTGCCGGTCGTTTCGAAGCCGACGCAGAACGTGTTCCATTCGCCGTAGCGCGGGAAATCGGTCAGCACTTCCCAGACGACGGAGGCCGGTGCGTCGATGTCGACGGTGATCGAGGTGACGAGATTCGAGGGTTTGGTCATGACGGCGTATCGGATGAAGCCGCACGTACCCGGGTGGCGGGAAGCGTCGCGGCGGTCGGAAGAGTCGCGCCGGCATCGGCCGGCGCGCGTGACGGGTGCGCATCGGGACGTGCGGGGGCCATTGCGGCCCGCACGTGCCGCGCAGCGCACCCGACATCGAGCGTAGGCCGGCGCACGCTGCGAAGAATCGTCGGAACGGACTAAGGCGTTTCACCGGGGCGGCAGGGTGGTGCGATCGCCGTGACGGTTGGCGGCATGGGCGCGCCGGCGCGCCATGCGCGCCGAACGTCGACACCACGCAGCGCAGCCACGACAATACGTGTCTCTTTCCGCTTTCGTCATCGAGGTGCCTGTGCCCGCCAAGTCGTCCGTTGCCCCCGCGATCGTCTGGTTCCGCGACGATCTGCGCGTGACCGACCAGCCCGCGCTGATGCGCGCGGTGGAATCGGGCCGGCCGCTCGTGTGCGTATTCGTCGACGACACGGGCGACGGCGCCGGGCGAGCGCTCGGCGGCGCGGCGCGCTGGTGGCTGCACGGGTCGCTGGCCGGGCTCGATGCGGCGCTCGCGCATCATGGCGGGCGCCTGCTGCTGTTGCGCGGCGACGCGTCGCGCGAGATCGACCGCATCGTGCACGACACGGGTGCGGAAGCCGTGTACTGGAACCGCCGCTATGCGCAACCGCAGCGCGACGCGGACGCGGCGCTGAAGGCGTCGCTCAAGGCGCGCGGTGTCACGGTCGAGAGCAGCAACGGCAGCCTGCTGAACGAGCCGTGGGAGGTGCTGACGGGCAGCGGCACCCCGTATCAGGTGTTCACCGCGTACTGGCGCGCGGCGCGACGGGATCGCACGGTCGCCGCGCCGCTGCCTGAGCCCGAGCGGATCGCGTTTCATCCGTGGCCGAAGGCCGTGCGTGACCGCGCGCTGGCGCTCGACGCGCTTGCATTGCGGCCGCATTCGCCGGATTGGGCCGGCGGCCTGCGCGATGCGTGGCCCATGCCCGACGAAGCCGGCGCGCACGCGCAGCTCGACGCGTTCCTGACGACATCGCTCGCTGGCTATGCAGATGCACGCGATCTTCCCGACCGTCCCGCGACGAGCCGGCTGTCGCCGTTCCTGCGCTTCGGCAACCTGTCGCCGCGACAGGTGTGGCACGCCGTGCAGGGTGCCGCGAGCGCGGGCGGCGCGCCGGTGGCCGCGGACGCCGACAAATTCCTGAGCGAACTCGGCTGGCGCGAGTTCAGCTACACGCTGCTGTATCACTTCCCGGCGCTCGCGACCGACAACTTCCGCGCGCAGTTCGATGCGATGCCGTGGCGTGACGATCCCGCCGCGCTGCACGCATGGCAGCGCGGGTTGACCGGCTATCCGCTCGTCGACGCAGGCCTGCGCGAACTGTGGACGACCGGCTGGATGCACAACCGCGTGCGGATGGTCGTCGCGTCGTTCCTGATCAAGCATCTGCTGATCGACTGGCGCGCGGGCGAAGCGTGGTTCCGGGACACGCTGGTCGACGCCGATCCCGCGAACAACGCGGCGAGCTGGCAGTGGGTGGCCGGGTGCGGCGCCGACGCCGCGCCGTATTTCCGCATCTTCAATCCGGTCGCGCAGGGGCAGAAGTTCGATCCCGACGGCGCGTACGTGCGGCGCTGGGTGCCCGAGCTTGCCGGTCTCGACAACGCATCGATCCATGCGCCGTGGGAAGCGTCGCCGCTGGAACGCGAGGCGGCCGGCGTGCGGCTCGGCGTCGATTATCCGGCGCCGCTCGTCGAGCATGCGGCCGCGCGTGCCCGTGCGCTCGATGCGCTGGCGGCATTGCCGAAGCGCCGCTGACCGTACGCTCCGGGTTGCCGCATCAATTGCAGAACGTGACGTGTTCGAGCAGCGCGTACGCGACGTCCGAGCTGAAATGAGCCGCGCCGCACCACGCGACGAACGCGAGCGTGCCGGCGGCCAGCGCCGCGCGGATCATGCCCATGCTGCGTGACCCGATGCCGGTCGCGCGACGCGCGCGTCGTTGATCGGCAGGTGCAGCAACGCCGCGAGCACGCCGAGCGCGATCGAGCCGATCCACAGCGGCATGTACGAATGCGTCGCGTCGTACACCACCGCGCCGAGCCAGACGCCGAAGAAGCTGCCGAGCTGGTGCCCGAAGAACACGAAGCCGAACAGCGTCGCGATGTAGCGCACGCCGAACACCTGCGAGATCACGCCGTTCGTCAGCGGCACGGTGCCGAGCCACGTGAATCCCATCACGGCCGCGAACACGTAGACGCTCGCGGGCGACAGGGGGGCTGCGACGAACACGGCCATCGTGAGCGCACGCACGAGGTACAGCGCCGACAGCACGTACTTGCGCCGCAGCAGCCCGCCGAGATGGCCGCACGCATAGGTGCCGGCCACGTTGGTCAGCGCGATCAGCGCGAGCGCGATGCTCGCGTGGCGTGCCGGCAGCCCGTGGTCGAGCAGGTACGCGGGAAGATGCGTCGCGATGAACGCGAGCTGGAAGCCGCATGCGAAGAAGCCTGCGTTCAGCAGCCAGAAGCCGCGATGTGCGAACGCCTCGCGCACGGCTTCGCCGATCGACTGGTCGGGGCCGGCGGCGCCGACAGCCTGCGCGGGTCGGTCGCGTAGCAGCATGGCGAGCGGTGCAAGCAGCGCCGCGACGAGCGCCAGTGCGATGAACGCGTGCCGCCAGCCGATGCCGCCGATCAGCGTCTGCGCGACGGGCACCATGCAGAACTGGCCGAGCCCGCCGATCGCGCCCGCGACGCCGAGCGCCCAGCCGCGCCGGTCGGGCGGAAACAGGCGGCTCAGCGCGCCATAGATCGATGCGAATGCCGAGCCCGACAGCGCGATGCCGATCACGAGCCCGGCGCCGACCGTGAACGTGCCGGTCGTCGCCGCATGCGCCATCGTGACGAGCCCGACCGCATACAGCAGCATCCCGGCGACGATCACGCGCAGCGACCCGAAGCGATCGGCGACCATCCCGGTGAACGGCTGCGCGACGCCCCAGATCAGGTTCTGCAGCGCGAGGGCGAGCCCGAACGCTTCGCGCGACCAGCCGTGGTCGAGCGACACCGGCGCGAGGAACAGGCCCTGCACGTGGCGGATGCCGAGCGCGGCGCCCATGATCAGGCCGCCGGCCAGGACGGGCAGCCAGCGGCGGCGGACTTCCTGCTCGATCGGGGTCATGCGTGTCTCCGGATGAAGGCGCGCGGCAACACGGCCGCGCTCGATCCGATTAGACGATCGGGGCCGCCGTCGCTCAAGCGATCATTCGGTCAGGTTGGCATGCGTGGAAGGAATGCGAAGAGGGACACGCGTGGGAGGAGCGGGCGTGCCCGGCAGCGGTCAGGTCAGTACGCGGGGGCCGCGCCGGCTTACGCCGACGCCGTGCCGTGCGCACGCATCGCGGTATCGCATTCGGCCGCTTCGGCGAGCATCCAGTCGCGCACGTCGGCGACTTCGCGGCGCGGGGCCGGATCGTGCTGGAACAGCCAGTAGCCGTACGCATCCGACAGCGCCTGCGTGTGTGGCCCGAGCACCGCGAGCCGCCCGTCCGCGAGCATCGGCGCGACGAGCGCGAGCCGGCCGAGCGCGACGCCCTGGCCCGCGATCGCAGCCTGGATCACCTGGTCGTACTGGTTGAAGCGCAGCACGCCTTTCGGGCGCGCGTCGCCGAGCCCGGCCGCGTGCAGGTGCGTGCGCCACTGCAATTGCGGCTGCGGCGGCCCGTCGAATTCGAGCAGCACGTGGTCGGCGATCGCGGCCGCGTTCGTGACGGGCCGGGCCGCGAGCGCGGGATGGGCGACCGGCACGACGATCTCGTCGAACAGGCGCAGCGCGCCGGCCGGCGCGCGGTCGCGCGGACAATAGCGGATCCCGAGGTCGATGCCTTCGGCGCGCAAATCGAGTACCTTGTCGTTCGCGGCGACGCGCAGGTCGATCTCCGGCAGGCGCGCCTGCAGCCGCCCGAGCCGCGGCAGCAGCCACAGCGCGGTGACGCCGATGCTCGCGGTGATCGTGACGGGCTGGCGCTCGCGCGTGGCCGCGAGCGACGCGACGGTGTCCTGCAGCCCGTGCAGTGCCGCATCCGCGACGCGAAACAGCCGCTCGCCTTCCGGCGTGAACGTGATCTTCCGGTAGCCGCGCTGCAGCAATGCGACGCCGAGGTGCGCTTCGAGCGCGTGTACCTGGCGGCTGACCGCCGATTGCGTGACGCACAGGTCCTGCGCGGCGAGCGTGATGCTCATGCGGCGGCCGACGGCGACGAAACCGCGGACGAGGTCGAGCGACGGGAGGCGGACGAGCGGCGTTGACATGCGCGTGACTCATGCGAACGGAGCAGCAAGATTGGTTGAGAACGCGGGGCGCGTCAAGTTCAATGGAGGCTGGCGCGGGCGGTGAAGGGGGAGCAGGCGCATGTGCGTTGACGTCCTGGCCGGCTGCGAAGCATGGGCGGGAGCAGGCACTGACACGCTAACCCGGACGGGCCGCGAAGCATGGGACCGGAGACACGATGACGATTTCGAACGAAGGCAGCGAAATGACGCAGGGCACCCGCGCGGCGGACGCATTGCCCCCCGAGCCGGTGACGCTGCGCGCGGCCGACGGCTATGCATTGCGCGGCCATGTATGGCGCCATCGCGGCGGCGGTGTCGTGCGGCCCGTGACGGTCGTCAATTGCGCGACGTCGGTGCGTTGCGACTACTACTTCCGTTTCGCGGCCTGGCTGTTCGCACAGGGGCGCGACGTGCTCGTCTACGACTATCGCGGCATCGGCGGGTCGCGCCCGGCGCAGCTCGCGAAGCTGCGCGCGAACTGGCTCGACTGGGGGCGGCTCGATTGCGAGGCCGCGCTGCACTACGCACGCGACGCGTTTCCGGGCCAGCCGATCGACGTCGTCGCGCACAGCATCGGCGGGTTCGCGCTTGGGCTCGCCGCATCGAACGTCCACGTGCGGCATGCGGTGACGGTCGGCGCGCAGTACGCGTACTGGCGCGATTACCTGCCGGCCGAACGGCGGCGCATGTGGTGGAAGTGGCACGTCGCGATGCCGGTGCTCGCGGCCGTGTTCGGCTACGTGCCCGCGAAGCGGCTCGGCTGGATGGAGGACACGCCGCGCGGCGTTGCCTTGTCGTGGGTGCGCTCGCAGGCACGCTTCGAGGAGGGCTATACGAGCGGCCTGCTCGCCGAACCCGCCGCGAGCCGCGCCGCGTTGCCCGCCCGCTTCGCGGGGCTGGCGGCGCCGATGCTCGCGATTGGCCTCGACGACGACGGGTTCGGCACGGTCGAGGCGATCGAGCGGCTGGTCGGCTACTACACGGGCAGCGATGTCACGCATCTGCGGATCGCGCCGGCCGACATCGGCGTCGACGCGATCGGCCATTTCGCGTTTTTCCACAGCCGCTTCACCGAGACACTGTGGCCGCTCGCGCTCTACTGGCTGCAACACGGCGTGCTGCCGGCCGATGCGCCTGGCAACGTGCATGCGATTCACCCTGCATCGCGCGGGCGCGGGGCCGGCAGCGGCGTGCCGGGCGTTGCCGCGAACGGGTGACCGGACGGCCATGCCACGCCGGTGCCTGCCGCGAGAACGACAAGCATCAGCGCGGCGTGCAGTGCCGGCAGCATTGACGCCGGCGGGCCGCAACGGTTCGCCATACCGCCTGATCGATTAACATCGGACGTTTCCTTCCACAGGCCGCCGCACGTCGATGCTCGTCCCGCCCGATTCCGTTTCTCCGTCTGAAAGCTCCCGCGCCTGGCGCATGCAGCGGCTCGACGTGCCGCCCGCCGCGGCCCGCGCCGGCGTGCGGATCGCGCGTGTCGATTTCGACTGGCGCGTGCCGCTTGCGTCGCCTGCGTATGCGGCACTGAGCGACGGCGAGCGCGCGCGGGCCGCACGCTTCATGCGGCACGAGGATGCGGTGCGCAGCGCCGCGACGCGTGCCGCGCTGCGCGACGTGCTCGGCGCGGCCCTCGGCATCGCGCCGCAGGCGGTAGCGATCGTCGTCGACGCATCGGGGCGACCGTCGCTGGACGGCGCGCATCGCGCGTCGCTCGACTTCAACGTGTCGCATGCCGGCGACCATGCGCTGCTTGCGTGGGCCCCAGCGGGCCGCGTGGGCGTCGATATCGAGTGCTGCAACCGCGCGACCGACTGGCGGGCGCTGACGCGCGAAGTCTGCGCGCCTGCCGAGTCCGCCTATCTCGACAGCCTGCCGCTTGCCGCGCGCGCCGGCGCATTCATGCGCGTCTGGAGTGCGAAGGAGGCGCTGCTCAAGGCGCTCGGCACGGGCATCGTCGGCGGGCTGAGCGCGTTCGCGGTCGTACCGCCGCGCGATGTCGCGACCCCCGCGACGACGATCGTCGAGCCGGCCGCGCCCGCCGCCGGCGTCGCGGCGTTCGATGCGGCGTGGCTCGACGCGGCGCCCGGCTATGCGGCGTGCGTCGCGTGGACGCGTGCGTGAGCCGCGGTCAGCGCGCGGCGCTCATTCGAGCGGCGCGTCGTTCGGCGCCGCATAGCGCGCCTTGATCACGTCGCTCATCGGGAAGTCGAACGACAGCCCCTTCGGCGGCACCGGCTTCATGAACCACTTGTCGTACAGCGCGTTGATCTCGCCGCTTTTCATCAACTGCACGAGCACGCCGTCGACGAGCGCCTTGAACTGCGGATCGTCCTTGCGCAGCATGAACCCGTAGGCTTCCGACGATTGCGGCGTGCCGACGAGCTGCCAGTCGGCCGGTTTCGCGGCGAGCTGGCGCACGCCCGCGAGCAGCACGTCGTCCATCATGTACGCGGCCGCGCGGCCCGATTCGAGCGTGAGGCGTCCTTCGCCGTAGTCCTTCGCGCTGATGATCTGCATGTTCATCTTCTTTTCCTCGTTCATCTTGCGCAGCAGGCGTTCGGACGTCGTGCCCTGGTTCGTCACGACCGTCTTGCCGGCGAGATCGGGGAAGTCGCGGATGCCCGACGTCGTGCGCGTGAGCAGGCGTGTCGTCGCGACGAAGAAGGTGGTCGAGAACGCGACCTGCGCATGGCGCGCGGCGAGGTTGGTCGTCACGCCGCATTCGAGATCGACGGTGCCGTTCTGCACGAGCGGAATGCGGTTCTGCGACGTGACCGGGATGAAGCGCACCTGCAGGTCGGGCTTGCCGGTGCGCGCCTTCACGGCGGCGATCACGCGGTCGCACAGGTCCTGCGAGAAGCCGATGACCTTGCCGTTCGCGTCGACGTAGGAGAACGGCACCGACGTTTCGCGGTGGCCGATCGAGATCAGGTTGCTCTGCCGGATCTTCTCGAGCGTGCCCGACAGCGGCTCCGCGGCGAGCGACGCGCCGCAGGCGAGTGCGCACGTGGCGAACAAAAGGGGGCGGCCGAACCGGGCGGCGAGTCGTGACGGGAAGGGCATGGCGGTCTCCGTGGCGAATGGTGATCCGTATGTTGCCAAAGACAAAATAATTGCAACAATTGTTAATAACAGGATCACACGGGCCGGTGCGGCGGGCCGCACCGGGCATCAGGGAAACTCCCAAGTCGAAATCGGTGAAAAACGGGTTGTCTAGACAAGTTGGCGTGGCTACACTTCAATCCATTCCGAACTTGTCTAGACAGGATTGCTCACATGATTACGTTGACCCCCGGCCATCTGACCCTCCCGCAACTGCGCCAGATCGCACGCGAATCCGTGCAGCTCGCGCTCGACCCGGCCAGCTTCGCGAAGATCGACGCCGGCGCGAAGGCCGTTGCCGACATCGCCGCGAAGGGCGAGCCGGCCTACGGCATCAACACGGGCTTCGGCCGCCTGGCCAGCACGCACATCCCGCACGACCAGCTCGAACTGCTGCAGAAGAACCTCGTGCTGTCGCACGCGGTCGGCGTGGGCGAGCCGATGGCACGCTCGTCGGTGCGCCTGCTGATGGCGCTGAAGCTGTCGAGCCTCGGCCGCGGCCACTCGGGCATCCGTCGCGAAGTGATGGACGCGCTGATCAAGCTGTTCAACGCGGACGTGCTGCCGCTGATCCCGGTGAAGGGCTCGGTCGGCGCATCGGGCGACCTCGCGCCGCTCGCGCACATGTCGGCCGTGCTGCTGGGCGTCGGCGAAGTATTCATCCGCGGCGAGCGTGCAAGCGCACTCGACGGTCTGCGCGTCGCGGGCCTCGTGCCGCTGACGCTGCAGGCGAAGGAAGGCCTCGCGCTGCTGAACGGCACGCAGGCATCGACTGCGCTGGCGCTCGACAACATGTTCGCGATCGAAGACCTGTACCGCACCGCGCTCGTCGCCGGCGCGCTGTCGGTCGACGCGGCTGCCGGTTCGGTGAAGCCGTTCGACGCACGCATTCATGAATTGCGCGGCCATCAAGGCCAGATCGATGCGGCAGCGTCGTACCGCGAATTGCTCGAAGGCTCGCCGATCAACCAGTCGCACCGCGACTGCGACAAGGTGCAGGACCCGTACAGCCTGCGCTGCCAGCCGCAGGTGATGGGCGCGTGCCTGGACCAGATGCGCCATGCGGCCGACGTGCTGCTGGTCGAAGCGAACGCCGTGTCGGACAACCCGCTGATCTTCCCGGATACCGGCGAAGTGCTGTCGGGCGGCAACTTCCACGCCGAACCCGTCGCGTTCGCGGCTGACAATCTCGCGCTCGCCGCAGCGGAAATCGGCGCGCTGGCCGAACGCCGCATCGCGCTGCTGATCGACGCGACGCTGTCGGGCCTGCCCCCGTTCCTCGTGAGGGACGGCGGCGTGAACTCGGGCTTCATGATTGCGCACGTGACGGCGGCCGCACTCGCGTCGGAAAACAAGACGCTCGCGCACCCGGCGTCGGTCGACTCGCTGCCGACCTCGGCGAACCAGGAAGACCACGTGTCGATGGCGACGTTCGCCGCGCGCAAGCTCGCTGACATCGCGGACAACACGAAGCACATCCTCGCGATCGAACTGCTGGCCGCCGCCCAAGGCGTCGACCTGCGCGCGCCGTACCACACGAGCCCGAAGCTCGCGCCGGTGATGGAAACGATCCGCAGCAAGGTCGCGCACTACGAGCTCGACCACTACTTCGCACCGGACATCGCCGTGATCGCCAAGCTGGTCGGCGAGCGCGCGTTCGCGAAGGTCGCGCCGTTCTCGTTCGCGTCGGAACAGTAAGCCCATGAGCGCGCCGGTCTACCAGGAGATCAAGGATTTCATCCTGGCCCGCATCCACGCAGGCGAGTGGGAGGAGGGCGATCAGGTGCCGTCCGAGAACGAGCTGGCGCGCGAATTCAAGGTGGCGCGCATGACCGTCAACCGCGCGCTGCGCGAGTTGACGGCCGAACAGGTGCTCACGCGCATGAAGGGGGCGGGCACCTACGTCGCGCGGCCGAAGTACGAGTCGACGCTGGTGGCGATCCGCAGCATCTCGGAGGAAGTCGGTGCACGCGGGCATGCGTATCACGCCAGCGTGCTCGGCCTCGACACGATCCGCGCCGACGACGCGCTCGCCGACGAGATGCAGGTCGCCGTGCGCACGAAGCTGTTTCATTCGCAGGTGCTGCACTTCGAGAACGACGAGCCCGTCCAGCTCGAAGAACGGTGGGTGAATCCTGCGGTCGCGCCGGATTATGCCGAGCAGGATTTCACGAACACGACGCCGAACCTGTACCTGATGCGCGCGGCTCCGCTGCAGCGCGTCGAGTACCGGATCGAAGCGGCGGCCCCGGCGCCCGAGCGGCGCGAGCAGCTGCGGATGGACGACGTCGAGCCGTGTCTGGTTTTACATCGACGCACCTGGTCGCAGGGCGTCGTCGCCTCGGTGGCGAATCTGTGGCATCCCGGCAGCCGTTATCGCTTCACCGGGCATTTCTGATTCCTATTTGATAGTCATTTTCCTTCGGGAGCAGTCGTCATGAACCATCCGAAACACATCGATCCCCGTCTCGATCCGACGCGCACGATCCGCGCGCCGCGCGGCAGCGAGAAAGTCTGCAAGACCTGGCTGGCCGAAGCGGCCTACCGGATGATCCAGAACAACCTCGACCCGGAAGTCGCCGAGCATCCGCATGCGCTCGTCGTGTACGGCGGCATCGGCCGTGCGGCACGCAACTGGGAATGCTACGACCAGATCCTCGCGTCGCTGAAGGATCTCGAAGAGAACGAGACGCTGCTGATCCAGTCGGGCAAGCCGGTCGGTGTGTTCCGCACGCACAAGGATGCGCCGCGCGTGCTGCTCGCGAACTCGAACCTCGTGCCGCACTGGGCGAACTGGGATCACTTCCACGAGCTCGACCGCAAGGGCCTGATGATGTACGGCCAGATGACGGCCGGCAGCTGGATCTACATCGGCAGCCAGGGCATCGTTCAGGGTACCTACGAAACGTTCTTCTCGGTCGCGAACCAGCACTTCAATGGCGATCCGTCGGGCCGCTGGATCCTGACGGGCGGCCTGGGCGGCATGGGCGGCGCGCAGCCGCTGGCCGCGACGATGGCCGGCTTCTCGATGATCGCGGTCGAATGCGACGAGACGCGCATCGACTTCCGCTTGAAGACGCGCTACGTCGACAAGAAGGCGACGACGCTCGACGAGGCGCTCGGCATGATCGAGGAAGCGAAGCGCACCGGCAAGCCGGTGTCGATCGGCCTGCTCGGCAACGCGGCCGACGTGTTCGCGGAACTCGTCACGCGCGGCATCACGCCGGACTGCGTGACCGACCAGACGAGCGCGCACGACCCGATCAACGGCTACCTGCCGCAAGGCTGGACCGTCGCGCAATGGCGCGAAGCGCAGAAGGTCGATCCGCAGAGCATCGTGAAGGTCGCGAAGCAGTCGATGGCCGTCCAGGTGCGCGCGATGCTCGCGCTGCAGGAACGCGGCGCGGCGACGCTCGACTACGGCAACAACATCCGCCAGATGGCGCTGGAAATGGGTGTCGAGAACGCATTCGACTTCCCGGGCTTCGTGCCGGCCTACATCCGCCCGCTGTTCTGCGAAGGCAAGGGCCCGTTCCGATGGGTCGCGCTGTCCGGCGATCCGGAAGACATCTACAAGACCGACCAGAAGGTGAAGGAGCTGATCCCCGACGATCCGCACCTGCACAACTGGCTCGACATGGCGCGTGAGCGCATTGCGTTCCAGGGCCTGCCGGCACGGATCTGCTGGGTCGGCGTGAAGGATCGCTATCGCCTCGGCCAGGCGTTCAACGAGATGGTCAAGAACGGCGAACTGAAGGCCCCGATCGTGATCGGCCGCGACCACCTCGACACCGGCTCGGTCGCCAGCCCGAACCGCGAGACGGAATCGATGAAGGACGGTTCGGACGCCGTGAGCGACTGGCCGCTCCTGAACGCACTGCTGAACACCGCAGGCGGCGCATCGTGGGTGTCGCTGCACCATGGCGGCGGCGTCGGCATGGGCTTCTCGCAGCACTCGGGCGTCGTGATCGTCGCCGACGGTACCGCCGAAGCGCATGAGCGCCTCGGCCGCGTGCTGCTGAACGACCCGGCGACGGGCGTGATGCGCCATGCCGATGCCGGCTACGAACTCGCGCAGCAGACGGCCCGCGAAGCCGGCCTGAAGCTGCCGATGCTCGGCCGCTGAGCATGACGGCGCTCCACCAGGCGCCGGCGATTGCGACGATGATCCGCGCAGCGGATCTCGTCGCGTCGCCATGGAAGAACGGCGGCGGCGTGACGCGCGAAATCGGCGCGTTCCCGCCGGGTGCCGCGCTCGACGCATTCGCGTGGCGCGTGAGCGTCGCCGACGTCGGCACGGCCGGGCCGTTCTCGCGTTTCGACGGGATCGACCGCACGCTCGTGCTGCTGTCCGGCGCGGGCATGACGCTCGCCGAGGCAGGCGGCGCACGCCACGTGCTCGACGCACCGCTGGCCCGCGCGGATTTTGCGGGTGAAGCGGCGATCGACGCGACGCTGCACGACGGCGCGACGCGCGACTTCAACCTGATGACGCGCCGTTCGGCCGCGCGCGGCGCGCTCGACGTGTGGCGCGCAGGCGCGCACCGCATCGAGCATGCCGATACCGTGCTGCTGTATTGCGCGGCCGGCGAAGCCGCCGTCGAAATCGACGGCACGCGTTACACCCTGGAAGAAATGGACACGCTGCGGCTCGACGGGCCGCGGCGTGCGTTTGACGTCGTCGTGAGCGGGAGCGGCGCGTTGCTCGCCGTGTCGCTCGCCATCGGCGAACGAGACTGAACGCATGAAACCGACTGTCTGGCATCACCTGAGGCTGTGTCCGCACGGCCATCCTGACGAGACGATCGACGACGCGGCGATCGCCGTCGACGAAACCGGCACGATCGTGTGGCTCGGCGCGTTCTCCGCGCTGCCGCACGGTTATGCGCACTGGCGGCGCGAGGATCTGCACGGCGCGTGGGTGACGCCGGGCCTCGTCGACTGCCATACGCACCTCGTGTACGGCGGCACGCGTGCCGACGAATTCGCGCAGCGCCTCGCGGGCGTGAGCTACGAGGAAATCGCGCGGCAGGGCGGCGGGATCGTATCGACGGTGCGCGCGACGCGTGCGGCCGACGAGACGACGCTGTTCGTGCAGGCCGCGGCACGCCTGCAGCCGCTGCTCGCCGAAGGCGTGACCGCGATCGAGATCAAGTCGGGCTACGGGCTCGACCTCGCGAGCGAACGCAAGATGCTGCGCGTTGCACGCCAGCTCGGTGAGCGCTTTCCGGTCACCGTCTACACGACCTTCCTCGGCGCGCACGCGCTGCCGCCCGAATATGCGGGCCGCGCGGATGCGTACATCGACGAAGTGTGCGACCGGATGCTGCCGGCGCTGGCCGACGAAGGCCTCGTCGACGCGGTCGACGTATTCTGCGAACGCATCGGTTTTTCGCTCGCGCAGACCGAGCGCGTGTTCGAGGCCGCGACGCGGCGCGGGCTGCCCGTGAAGCTGCATGCGGAGCAACTGTCGAACGCGGGCGGCACGGCGCTTGCCGCGCGCTACCGCGCACTGTCCGCCGATCACCTCGAATTTCTCGACGAAGCGGGCATCGAGGCGATGAAGGCAGCCGGTACGGTTGCCGTGCTGCTGCCCGGCGCGTACTACTTCATCCGCGAGACGCAACTGCCGCCGATCGAGCTGCTGCGCAAGCACGGCGTGCCGATCGCGCTCGCGACCGATCACAACCCCGGCACGTCGCCGCTCGAATCGCTGCTGCTGACGTTGAACATGGGCTGCACGCTGTTCCGCATGACGGTGCCCGAAGTGCTGCAGGGCGTCACGCGCCATGCGGCCGCGGCGCTCGGCCGCGCGGATCGCCACGGCGCGCTCGAGGTCGGTCGCCAGGCCGACTTCGCCGCGTGGTCGGTCGGCTCGCTGGCGGAGCTCGCCTACTGGATCGGCCGGCCGCTGTGCGAGCAGGTCGTACGCGGCGGCACGACCGTGTTTCGCCGGATGAATGGATAGCCTCATGACCGACACCCTGTTGTTCGCAGACCATGCGTACCTGCCCGATGGCTGGCGCCGTAACGTACTGCTGCGGTGGGACGCGGCCGGCACGCTGACCGGCGTGACGCCCGACACCGACGCACCGGCCGGCGTCGCGCGTGCGGCCGGGCCGGTGCTGCCCGGCATGCCGAACCTGCATTCGCACGCGTTCCAGCGCGCGATGGCGGGGCTCGCCGAATATCGCGCGAATCCGTCCGACAGCTTCTGGAGCTGGCGCGACCTGATGTACCGCTTCGCGCTGAAGATCACGCCCGACGCGCTCGCCGCGATCGCGCGCTGGCTGTATGTCGAGATGCTCAAGTGCGGCTACACGTCGGTGTGCGAATTCCACTACGTGCACCACACGCAGGACGGCTCGCGCTATCCGCAGATCGCGGAACTCGGCACGCGCGTGATCGACGCCGCGCGCGCGGCCGGTATCGGCATCACGATGCTGCCGGTGTCGTACCAGTTCGCCGGTTTCGGCGACAAGCCGCCGCGTGACGACCAGCGCCGCTTCATCAATACGCCCGACGGCCTGCTCGAACTGCTCGACGCGATGCGCCGCGTGGCGCCGGAGCACGGCGGGCTGCGCTACGGCGTCGCACCGCACTCGCTGCGGGCGGTATCCGAGAACGGCTTGCGCGTGCTGCTCGACGGGCTGCCCGACGATGCACCCGTGCATATCCATATCGCCGAGCAGACGGCCGAAGTCGACGACTGCGTGCGTGCGTACGGCGCGCGCCCCGTGCAATGGCTGCTCGATCGCTTCGACGTCGATGCGCGCTGGTGTCTCGTGCACGCGACGCACGTCGACGCGGCTGAAACGGCGGCGCTCGCGAAGCGTCGCGCAGTTGCCGGCCTGTGCCTGACGACCGAAGCGAACCTCGGCGACGGCGTGTTCCCGGCCGTCGACTATCTCGCGCAAGGCGGCGTGATCGGCATCGGCTCGGACAGTCACGCGTCGGTCGACTGGCGCTCGGAGTTGCGCCTGCTCGAATACGGGCAACGGCTCGTGCACCGCGCGCGCAACGTGCTGGCGAGCGACACCCAGGCGCATGTCGCCGATCGCCTGTTCGACGCATCGCTCGCGGGCGGCGCACAGGCCAGCGGGCGGCGCGTCGGTGCGCTGCAAGAAGGGTGCCGCGCGGACTGGCTCGTGCTCGATCCCGATCATCCGGCGATCGCCGAACACGACAACACGTCGTGGTTGTCGGGTATCGTGTTCGCGGAGCACGGCGACACGCCGGTGCTCGACGTCTACACGGGCGGCGAGCGCGTCGTGAGCGGCCGCCGTCATCGCGACGAAGCCGTCGCGTATGCCGACTACCGCGCCGCACTGGCGCAACTGCTGCGCTGATGCGCGCAACCGGCGCACGCCGCAAGCGTGCGCCGGCAGACCTCCAACGGTGATGCGACATGACTGAACAACCGGCTGTATTCACGCTGAAGCAGGGCACGCTGCCGCTGCTGATCTCGATTCCGCACGCGGGCACGCACATCCCCGACGACATCGCCGCGACGATGACGGCCGACGCGCGTTTCGTCGACGATTGCGACTGGCATCTCGAACGGCTGTATGGATTCGCGGCCGACCTCGGCGCATCGATCCTCGTACCGTCGCATGCGCGTTACGTCGTCGACCTGAACCGGCCGCCCGACAACGAGAACCTGTACCCGGGGCAGGACACGACGGGGCTCGTGCCGGTCGATACGTTCGACAAGGCGCCGCTGTATCCGGCGAACGCGCTGCCCGACAACGACGAGATCATGCGTCGCCGCGATCGCTGCTGGCTGCCGTATCACGAGGCGCTGCAAGGCGAGGTGGCACGCCTGAAGCGCGAGCACGGCCGCGTGCTCGTATGGGAAGCGCATTCGATCCGCTCGCACGTGCCGCGCTTCTTCGACGGCCGCCTGCCTGACTTCAACTTCGGCACGTCGAGCGGCGCGAGTGCCGCGCCGGGCCTGGCCGAGGCGCTGGCCGCGCGCGTGCTCGAACATGGCGGCTATACGGCGGTCGCGAACGGGCGCTTCAAGGGCGGCTACATCACGCGTCACTACGGCGTGCCCGCTACCGGCGTCGAGGCCGTGCAGCTCGAGCTCTCGCAGATCACCTACATGGAAGAGACGCGTCCTTACGCGTATGACGAAGCGCGTGCGGCGCGGATTGTGCCGCTATTGCAGACGCTCGTCGAAACCGCGCTCGCGCATCGTTGAACGCGGGCCGCACGGATGCGGCAGCGCGGCGGAGCAGGCGCGTCACGGCCCGCCGGCACGCAGCATGCCGCGCCGATGCAATGCACAACACGGCATCGATCCACGGGATCGATGCCGTTTTTTTCGTTTGGCTTTCGTCTGATCGATGTCGTCATCGGCCCCTGAAAATTTGACGCAATTTTTAGGTGATATAAGCTGAATGTCAGGAAGTCGTCACGCGCGCACGTGCGGAGGGGCCATCGATCGTGGCCGCACCGCGCCGGAATGCGCTGCGAGACACCTTGCCGACGTGTCGCCGCGCGGCATTGCCGCATGCGCTTGATCGCGACACGTGTCCTGCATTCATCAGTCAGTCGAGTACGATCGTGAAAGCCGCCAGCCCTTCGATACGCCGGACGCGAAGTCCGTCGGCGGGCGCGCCGCCTCAGGCCAGGCCGTTCCGGCATGCTGATCGCGGCACGCGTGCCGCCTTTTTACGCGCGCCTCGCTTCTTCGCCATTTCCCATCGCGGCCTGCGCCGCTTCAATCTCGTGTCCGCGCACGTGTTCAGCGCGGTGCAGTGCGACGGCAGCGCATCGTTGTTGCCCTAGCGTCGTTTTCCGCTTCCGTTCCGGGTCGCACCGCCTGTTGCCGCATCGTCCGAGCGGCAGGATCGCGCATGGTCATGCGCCGCGTCGTGGCGCATGCGTGCGGCGCCGGCATGAACCTTCAACGTCCCGCGTGCAGACGCATCGCGCGCGATTACCGGAGAGCCGCCCATGCGTGCGCGCCCGATCGTAGCCGTCACCGCCGACCGCATCCTGCGCGGTGCGCATCCGAACCACTCGGCGGGGGAGAAGTACCTGGCCGCGCTCGTCGACGGCGCCGGCGCGCTGGCGTTCGTGCTGCCCGCGCTCGGCGCGCGCCAGCCGGCCGACGCGATCGTCGCGGCGATCGACGGCTTGCTGTTGACCGGCAGCTATTCGAACGTCGAGCCGCATCATTACGGCGGCGACGCGAGCGCACCCGACACGCTGCATGACCCCGCGCGCGACGCGACCGCCCTGCCGCTAATCCGCGCGGCGATCGACGCGGGCGTGCCCGTGCTGGCGATCTGTCGCGGCATGCAGGAGCTGAACGTCGCCTACGGCGGCACGCTGCATCAGCGGCTGCACGCGACGACCGGCTTCGACGATCACCGCGAGCGGCCCACCGATCCGCTCGAACGGCAGTACGGCCCCGCGCACGTCGTGCAGTTCGCGCCGGGCGGCCTGCTGCAGCGGGTCGCGCGCGGCGCGCAGGAAGCGACGGTCAATTCGCTGCACGACCAGGGCATCGCGCAACTCGGCGCGGGGCTCGTCGTCGAAGCCAGTGCGCCCGACGGGCTGGTCGAGGCCGTCAGCGTGCGTGGCGCGCGCGCGTTCGCGCTTGGCGTGCAGTGGCATCCCGAATGGCGCTACGCGGAACAGCCGCTGTCGCGCGACATCTTCGCGGCATTCGGCGCGGCATGTCGCGCGCGCATGACGCATCGCATTCATGCAGCCGGCGGCGCGATGCCGTCGCCGGCCGCATCCGACGTCGACTGATAGAGGCCGATCATGCAACCCGAACTGAGCGAATTCCTGCGACAGCACCGCATCACCGAGGTCGAGGCGATCATTCCCGACATGGCCGGCATTGCGCGCGGCAAGATTATTCCGCGCAACAAGTTCGAATCCGGCGAATCGATGCGCCTGCCGCAGGCCGTGATGGTGCAGACCGTCACCGGCGACTATCCGGAGGACGGCACGCTGACCGGCGTGACCGATCCCGACATGGTGTGCGTGCCCGATCCGTCGACGATCTGCCTGATCCCGTGGGCCGTCGACCCGACCGCACAGGTGATCCACGACTGCGTGCACTTCGACGGCTCGCCGGTCGAGATCTCGCCGCGCTATGTGCTGCGCCGCGTGCTCGACCTGTACAAGGCGAAAGGCTGGCAGCCGGTTGTTGCACCCGAGCTCGAGTTCTATCTCGTCGACATGAACGCCGATCCCGACTTGCCGCTGCGTCCGCCCGTCGGCCGCACCGGGCGTGCGGAGACCGGCCGGCAGTCGTATTCGATCGAGGCCGTGAACGAGTTCGATTCGCTGTTCGAGGATATCTACGAATACTGCGAGATGCAGGGGCTCGATATCGAGACGCTGATCCACGAGGTCGGCGCCGCGCAGATGGAGATCAACTTCGTGCATGGCGATGCGCTGTCGCTCGCCGACCAGGTGTTCCTGTTCAAGCGCACCGTGCGCGAGGCGGCGCTGCGCCACAACATGTATGCAACCTTCATGGCGAAGCCGATGCAGGACGAGCCGGGCTCGGCGATGCACATCCACCAGAGCCTGGCCGACGCGCACACGGGGCGCAATTTGTTCTCCAGCGAGGACGGTGCGGTGTCGCCGATGTTCCACAGCTATCTCGCGGGGCTGCAGAAGTACACGCCGGCACTGATGCCGATCTTCGCGCCGTACATCAACTCGTATCGCCGCCTGTCGCGCTTCATGGCCGCGCCGATCAACGTGCAGTGGGGCTACGACAACCGTACGGTCGGCTTCCGCATTCCGCAGTCGGGCCCGTCGGCGCGCCGTATCGAGAACCGGATCCCGGGCGTCGACTGCAATCCGTACCTCGCGTTTGCGGCGACGCTCGCGGCCGGCTATCTCGGCTTGACCCAGCAGCTCGCACCGACCGAGCCGATCGCGTCGGACGGCTACAACCTGCCGTACCAGCTGCCGCGCAATCTCGAGGAGGGCATCTCGCTGATGGCGGCCTGCACGCCGCTGGCCGGCATTCTTGGTGACAAGTTCGTGAAGGCCTATCTGGCGCTGAAGGACACCGAATACGAAGCGTTCTTCCGCGTGATCAGCTCGTGGGAACGCAGGCATTTGCTGCTGCACGTCTGAGCGTGCACCCGACCGAATACGGAATCACGGAGGAAACATGACGTACCGCAACGAATCTGCCTGGATCCAGCCGGCCGCACCGAGCGCCACGGCCGCAGCTCCCCGCGCGACGCAGGCGCGCACGACCGCCGAATACCGCGCGCTCGACGCCGCGCACCACATTCACCCGTTCTCCGACATGGGTGCGCTGAACCGTGCAGGCAGCCGCGTGATCGTGAAGGCCGACGGCGTCTACCTGTGGGACTCGGACGGCAACAAGGTGATCGACGGGATGGCCGGCCTCTGGTGCGTGAACGTCGGCTACGGCCGCA
>NZ_VWWH01000078.1:0-35809 GCF_011753045.1 Burkholderia sp. Ap-955 | reverse complement strand
GACGGCCGCGCACGCGGCGAGCGTCGCGATCGTCAGCGCGAGCGGCCGCAGCGCGGCCACCGGCAGGCCGAGCGCGGCGGCCTGGTCGTCGCCGAGCGCGAGCATGTCGAGCGGTTTCGCGAGCCATGCGAACACAGGCACCGCGAGCACGCACCACGGCAGCAGCATCGACACCTCGCCCCAGCTCCGGCCATAGGTACCGCCGACGAGCCACACGACGAAGCGCGCGGGCTGCACGCTTTCCTGCGTGATCAGCCATTGCGCGAGCGTGGTCCACAGCGCGCCGATCACGATACCGGTCAGCGCTACCGCGAGCGGCGCATAGCGATGCCGGTGATTCAGCGCGAGCGTGACTGCGAGCGACAGCCCGCCACCGATCAGCGCGGCGGCCGCGAGCGTCACATGGCCCATCAGCGGCCATGTCGACAACGCGAACAGCGTGACAAGCCCCGCGCCTTGCGTAACGCCCAGCACTTCGGGGCCCGCGAGCGGATTGCGCACGACGCTTTGCATCGCGACGCCGCTCACCGCCAGCAACGCGCCGGCAAGCAGCGCACACAACAGGCGCGGCATGCGCAGGTCGATCAGCATCCGCGCGAGCGCATCGTGGCCGGACAGCGCATCGGACCAGCGCGCGATCGACAGCCACTCGGGGCCGGCCGACACGCCGACGAACACGATCAGCACGCCTGCCACGACGAACAGCGCCGTGCGCAGCGGCCAGCCGAGCCGTTCGAGCCAGCCGACGAGCCGCGTCGAGCCGCCGCCCGACGCGCGTTCGGCATCCGCGTGCAGCACGCCCGACCACGCGGCGCCGCGCCGGATCATCGCGAGCATCAGCGGCGTGCCGACCAGCGCGATCGCGACGCCGGTCGACAGCGTGGCGTCGAGACCCGACGCGAGCACCGCACTGTCGGTGATGAGCACGAGCGCCCCCCCCGCGAGCGCCGACAGCGGCACCAGCACGCCGAGCCGCGCCGCACGCGCGCCGCGCACCTGGCGCAGCAGGTTCGGCGCGACGAGGCCGACATACGACAGCGGGCCCGCGATACTGACCGCCACGCTCGTGAACGCGACCGCGACGATCGTCGCGGCGAGCCGCGTCGCATCGACGCGCACGCCGGCCGCGGCCGCCGCATCGTCGCCGAGCGTGAGCGGATTCAGCGGCCTGATCACGAACGGCAACGCGACGAGCGGCACGACGAGCCAGCGCGCGGCGAGCGCGAGGCCCGTTGCACCCGGCTGGTAGAGGCTGCCGTTGGTCCACAGCGCGGCGCCCGCGATGTTCTGCTCGAAGAACGCGAGCACGAGCGTCGACAATGCCGCGAACAGCAGCATGCACACGCTGCCCGCGAGCACGAGGCGCAACGGCGTCGCGCGCCAGCCGCCGGCCGCGACGATCGCGCAGGCGGCCGCGGCGAGCCCGCAGACGAACAGCAGCGGCACCGACGCAACGCCGGCCAGCGCCGGCACGAGCATCGCCGCGAGCAGGCCGAGCTGGGCGCCGCCCGTCACGCCGAGCAGGTCGGGCGATGCGAGCGGATTACGCGTGAGCGACTGGAACAGCGCACCCGCGATGCCGAGGCAGCCGCCCGCGACGAGCGCGGCCGCGACGCGCGGCAGGTTGAGGTCGAACAGGAACACGTGCGCGAGCGCGGCGGCATCGCTGCCGGGCACGGCGTCCCACCACACGCGCAGATCGGGCGCGACGCGCAGCGCCGCGAGCAGCGCGATCAACGTCACGAGGCCGAACGCGATCGCGCCGGCCCGGCCCGACGCCGTGCCCTTCCCCGCCGCCGCGAGGCGCTTGCGCATCGCGAACGTCGTCATACGGCGAGATCCCGGTCGAAAGCGCCCACCGCCTGCGGCGCGCCGTCGGTCGTCGGCCCGTAGGCCGGCACGCACATCGGCGCGCCCGTCTGCGGATGCGAAAGCTTCAGCATCTCGACGCCGAACGCCGCGCGCAGCCGCGCCGGATCGAGCATCGCGTCGGGCGTGCCCTGCGCGACGAGGCGGCCCGCGCGCATCAGCACGATCTCGTCGCTGTACGCGGCCGCCTGGTTCAGGTCGTGCAGCACCCACACGATCGTCAGCCCGCGCGTGCGGTTCAGCGTGCGCAGCGCATCGAGGATGTCGAGCTGGTGATGGATGTCGAGGTAGGTCGTCGGTTCGTCGAGCAGCACGATCGGCGCCTGCTGCGCGAGCGCCATCGCGATCCATGCGCGCTGGCGCTCGCCGCCCGACAGCGCACCGACGTCGCGGTCCGCATCGTCGGCGAGGCCGCTCGTCTCGAGCGCCTCGTCGATCGCCGCATGGTCGGCCCGCGACAGGCCGCGCAGGAAGCCGCCATACGCATAGCGCCCGTACGCGACGAGCTCGCGCACCGTGAGGCCCGATGGAATCTGGTTGAACTGCGCGAGCATCGTCAGCTCGCGCGCGAGCGCGCGGCGGCGAAACGCCGCGAGCGGCTGGCCGTTGACTTCGACATGGCCGGCACGCGCGGGCTGCAGGCCCGCGAGCGTGCGCAGCAGCGTGCTCTTGCCGCAGCCGTTCGGTCCGCACAGCGCGGTTACGCGGCCGGCCGCGATCGACAGGTCCAGCCCGTCGATCACGACATGGTCGCGATACCCTACCGACAGCCCGCGCGCGGCAAGCGCGGCGGTACTACGCGTCATCAATCCTCCGTTCGGTCGCGCGGGACCGTATAACTCTGCGCCATCGCGACGACGACCTTGCGCGGCCCCTCGAACGGGTCGCGCGCATGCGCGGTCAGCATGTTGTCGAGCATCAGCACGTCGCCCGTGCGCCACGGGAACACGATGCGCTGCTGGTCGAGCACGCCGCGAATCTCCGCGAGCGCGTCGGCTTCGAGCGGTTCGCCGTCGCCGTAATACACGTTGCGCGGCACGTTCTCGAGCCCGACCGCGTCGACGAGCGCTTCCTGCATGTCGTCGTCGAGCGCCGACAGGTGAAACAGGTTCGCCTGGTTGAACCACACGCGCTCGCCGGTGCGCGGATGACGCGCGACGGCCTGGCAGCGTTCGCGGGTGCGCAGCAGCAGCTCGCCGTCGTCGTCGGTGCGCCACGCGCATTCGATGCCGCGCACCGCGCACATCCGCTCGACCTCGGCCGGCTCGTCGGTGCCGAACGACTGCTGCCACGGCAGGTCGAGCCCCTGCCCGAAATTGCGGACGTACAGCAGCTCGCGCTTCTCGAAACGCGCAATCAACGCGGGATCGAGCGCGCGATAGACGGCGCGGCTGTCGGCGATCGGCGTCGCCCCGCCCGTCGGCGCGGCGAGCGCGCAGTGGAACCAGATTCGCAGCGGCCATTCGCGCGTATACGACTGCTCGTTGTGCAGCGGAATCGCGCGGTGCGGCGGATATTCGGTCGACGTGTAGACCGCGCCTTCGACCTGGCTGCGCGGCGTCGATGCGTATTCATAGCCGATCAGCGGATCGCCGAACGACGCCGCGAACTGCTGGAACGCGTCGATCGACGGCACGTGAAAACCCGTGAACAGCACGCCGCCCGCCCGTTCGAGCGTGTCGGCCGCGATCTCGCGCGCCAGCGGCGCGACATCGTCGATCGACATGCCGTCGCTGCCGCGCGGCGACACGACGGTGGGCAGCCCCGGCTCGATACGCAGGTCGTCGAGCGTCGGCAACGAAAGCAGGGTCATGCAACGTCCTCTTCAGGTGGTGCGCCGGATCTCGGCGCAGCGGGTCACGACGCGCGCGATGCGCGCTCGCCGTCCATCGCGCGGCGCAGGCTCGCGGGGCGCATGTCGGTCCAGACGGTCTCGATGTGCGCGAGACAGTCGGCTTTCGGGCCGCTCACGCCGATCTCGCGCCAGCCGGCCGGCACGGGCCGGAATGTCGGCCAGATCGAATACTGTTCTTCGTCGTTGATGACGACCGTATAGACGAGGTCATCGGTGTCGGCGGAAGGCGTCGTGGCTTGCGTCATGATCGGGAATTGCTGAGGCGGTTGAAGGTGGCGAAGCGGCGGTTTCGGCCGCTCCTGTCTGATAGACGTTTGGCCGGCGCGGTTTTTTACCGGCGCCGTGCGCGGCCGCCCAGGAACACCGGGCACGCGACGCCGCGATGGCACGCGTCGAGGCATTCCGCGCAGTGGCGTTCCGCGTCGCGCACCATGAAATGCACGAGCGTCTGCGACACGTTCAGCGCGCGCGCCGCGGTCTGCAGCGTCTCCTCGCGCAGCCGCACCATCTCGAACGCCGCACGGCTGCGCGCCGGCAGGTCGTCGAGCGCGGCCCACACACGCCGCAGCGTGTCGCGCGTCAGCAGCGCGGCTTCCGGCGTCGGCTCGGGCGACGGCACGTCGAAGCCGTCGTCCTCTTCCGTGTGATAGACGTTCTCGAGGCTTTGCCGGCGGCACGCGTCGATCGACGCATTGCGCACCATCCGCGTCACGTATGCGACCGGCTGGCGCACCGCGTCCTGGTTCGGGAATTCGACGAGCTTCACGAACACGTCGTGCACGACGTCCTCGGCGCGGCTCGCGCAGCCGACGAAGCCGCGCGCGACATTGACGAGCATCGTCCGATGCGAGATCAGCACATCCAGCAACGCGCCCTGCGCACGGGGCTCCGCGGTGCGGCGCGCACGCGGCGGCCGGTCGGGAAAACTGCCGAGGAACGGGTTCGCCGCTGCCGTCGCCGGTCGTTCGAGCACTTCCGCCATCGCCATCGATCTGCTCCGTCAAATTCCGAGATAGCGCAATTTAACGTAAACGCAAATCATTCTCAATTCGATTACGAGATAACCCTTTCGGTTGTCAGGATTTGTCTGAACAATCGGCGAAATCGTTACTGGGGTAGATGGGACGCATGCTGCCGGCCGTGGCAGGCGGCCATCGACGCGTCTGTCCGGCGGATACGGCTGCCGCTGCTTTCACGGGGTTCTGACGAAACGCCTGCGGGTGTCGTGTCATGTGCGGTAGCAACTTCTTACCACGTGAAATTTTGAGGGCCCGTACGATCGACGTGCCGTTTCCCCAGGGAGAACAAACATGAAATCCATCGTGCTATCCGCTCTCATGCTGGGTGCGCTGTCGAGCGTGATGCTCACCGGATGTGTCGCCTATCCTGGCCCGGCCGAAGTCACGATCGGCTGGCATGGCGATCGTTACTGGGACGGAAATCGCTACTGGGAGCGCCGCGACTGGGAGGCACAGCATCGCGGCGGTCGTGACGAACGCCGCGAGGATCGCCGGGACGACCGTCGCGACGATCAGCGGCCGCAGTGGTAATGCGCTGCCGCTCCCGTGATCCGCTATTCAACGACAGGACCTCAAATATGAAGACGCTACTCAAGACCCTGACCGTCGCGGCGCTCGCCGCCGCTGTACTCGTGCCCGCCATCGCCGAAGCCCATCCGCACCGCGTGTGTCACTTCGAGCATCACCATCACAAGGTTTGCCGCTGGGTGCGGTAAACGACACAAGGCGCCGGGGAACCGGCGCCTTGCTTCATCGCTTTACCTGCATGCGACCGTGATCGCTAGCGTGCGGCCGGTAGCAGCCGGCATTGCACCAGCCGCGCCGGGGTGACCGGCATGCGGCAGACGTCTCGCCGTATCGCGGCGTTCGGCTTTGCCGCCAGCATGCGTGACATCGTCTTCGGCTGCGACGCCCGTACCCGCGATGCGTCCGCACCCGGGCTCGCCGGCCGCAATGCACGCAGCGTCGCCGCATCGATGTGCACTTGCCAGAATTGCGGCCTCCCGTCGGGGTCGTCTTCGCGATAGCCCTGCCCCGTGATGGTCTGCCCGTCGGGGCTCACGCCGATCACGCGGCTCAGATTCAGCGTGCCGACCGACAGGCCGGCCGCTTCGAGCAACGCAACGAGGCTGCGCATGCCGCTTTGCGGCGTCCACACGAAGACGCGCGCGACACCGGTCTGCCCGTTGCTCGATTCGCCGATGACGACCCGCCCGTCCGTGCTGATCGATGACGCGTAGCTGCTGTCATCGCCGTCGAGAAAACCGAGCCGCTGGATGCTGTCGCCGCCGTTCGTCCACAGCACGGCTTCCGAATCGAGCCGTTGTCCATCCGGCGTGTCCACGAGGGTGCCGAGCGAGCCGGCGATCGTCCGTTCGTCTTCGGTCACGCCACGGGCCATATCCATTCTGGCCACGCCCGCGTTGATCGTCGGCAACAGTCGTTCGCCGGTTCGTTCTGTCCAAAGGAGCGCGCGCGAACCATACACGCCGTCGACGTTGCCGGCGAACCCGGTTGCAGCATTCCCGGACGAGGTCATCGCGAGCAGTTGCACGAGATAGTCGCCGCCCGGCGGCAACTCGCGGAAACCCCTCGGCTGGTCCCACATGAACCGTGCATTCCGGCCGCCTGTCGCCGTGAAGCTGCCAGTCATCCTCGTGCCGGCGAGGTTCGCAACTTCGACCGATGCGCCCCGGCCCGCCGTATCCGGAACGAGTTTCTGTGTGCGACCGTCGCCGGGCCATCGCACCGCCCATCGATCGAGGTTGCTGCTGTCCGCCTGGCGCGCGCTGATCGAGCCGCCGATTACCTGCCCATCGGCCGACACCGTCTGTGCCTGCGAGTCATAGGCGTTCGCCGGCGCGGCCAGCCGCTGCCAGCCCGTCGCGGCCGACCAAGAGAAGGCCATCGAGCCACCGGGCTGCGCTTCGCTCCAGTAGGAACCGACGATCGTCTTGCCGTCCGCGCTGACGGCATTGCCGTGGTACTGCACGTCGCGCGGCCCGCCCAGGTCTCCAATCACCGTCAGCGAATAACCGCCGGCCGATACCGTCTGCGCGTGAACCGCGCTCATTGCCGACACGGCCAGCACGGCCGCGACGACACTGCGTCTCGGATGCATCCCCTTCTCCTCCGTCCGTACATCAATGAAAATTCAGTGCGGGCAGCATGTTGCGCTGCGCACGCCGCTCATGCTGCACCACGCTCAATACAGGAAAATCCGGATCGTTGCGGCTGCGTCGAACGGCCCGATCTTCGGTGGTCCGAACGACTTGAGCACCGCATCGAGCATCACGGTCTGATTCGCGACGTTGGCCGCAAACTGCGTGAGCGTGAACTGCTTGTTGAATTCGATCGCCTTGCCCTGACTATCTTCGAGGCCGATCCCGAAATTGCTGTTCGCTGCCGGTACCAGCAAACCGTTCTGCACGGTGCCCTTGGTCGCCTCGAAATAGCCGTCGACGCGAATCGGGATGCTGCATTTCTTCGTCAGCGACAACGAGAACCGCCGGCGCGGCACGGCCGGCAGGAAGCCATTGCCGGACGCCTGCACCTGACCGAAATTGACGATGCCGGGCTCGGGCGTCACCAGCACGTCGACGAGGCACGGTGTCGGCTTCAGGCGCGACAACCCGCTCAGCCGGTACTGAAAACTCGATCGGGCCGCGTTGAGGCCGTATTTGCCGTCGAACTGGAAGACCGCATAGATATCGTTCGGCGGCTGCATCCATTGACCCTTCTTGCGCACCACCACCTGATAGGTAATGCTGAGCGGCACCTTCTCGCAGCGCCCCCATGCAAAGTCCCGGGGCGAGCACGGACCCACTTCGGTGGTGGTTTCCACACGCGCGCTCGGCCCGCTACCCAGGCCGAAATAGTCCCGGCCACCATAGCGAATGCCGATTTCCAGTCCCCATGCGGCGGGATCCTGCATTCTCGGGTTCGCGTAGAAGTAAACCTTCTCGGAAAAGGCCAGTGCGTCCCCGCCGTAGTCCTTGTAGCAGTACCCCGTCGTCGTGCGCGGCGGCGATACCCAGATCACGTACCCGTCCTGCGCGTCCGTCGGATACGATGCGACGCCGCCGATCGGCTCAGTAAGCGAATCCGCGCCGCCGTCGCTCAGGCAGCGCAGCGCCCATGCCGGCTGCACCACCGCGATCAGCATCGCGAGCACGACCCAGCGCAGCCATGCCGCGAGCGGCGCCAGGCGTTGTCTTGCGCCCCCGCTCATTTCTTCACGCTCTTGCAAGCACCGGCCTCACACGCATACTCGACCGCCACCTGGCCGCCGTAGTCGTCCACATGCGTGACGAACAGCGTCGACGGCGTCGCGGCCTTGAACGGCACGTCGGCCGTGCTCATCGGGCTGACCATCACCGGGTCCAGCGGCACGGGCGTCTTCTGCGCGCCCGAAGCCAGGTTGACGATCGTGATGTGATACGGCGTCGGGTTGTCGAACACGAGCGTGTGCGCGGCCGAATCGACCCGCAACGTCATCGGCAGCGTCCAGTCCTCGTCGCGCGCCGGCTGCACGGCCTTCGGGCGATAGAACAGCTTCATCTGCGTATGCAGCGCGATCTGCAGCGTGTTCGGCGTATCCGTCTTCGGCGGCACTTCGCGGATGTTCAGGTAGAACACCGATTCGCGATCGGCCGGCAGCTCGGTGCCCGGCAGCTTCGCGATCCGCAACACGTTGCGCTCGTTCGCCTCGACACGCTGCAGCGGCGGCACGACCATCAGCGGCGACGTGATCTTGTTGCCCTTCGCGTCCTCGAGCCACGACTGCACGAGATACGGGTATGTCGTGCTCTTGTTGGTGATCGTGACGATCGCGGCCTGTTCGCCTTCGTTGAAGATCACGCGCGTGCGATCGGGCACGATCGCCGCCTGCGCGGCGCCTGCGAACAGCGCGCCGGCGGTCGCGAGCACGCACCATGCGCGCCGCGAAAAGGAAAGGGAGAAGGAATTTTTCATCGCGGGATCCGTGAATTCATCGTTCGACCCGTGCGGCCGCTGCATGCGACTCGCCGGGCGTCTGGCACGTCACCGGAATCGGCGTGCCTTCGAGTTGGAGCTGGTTCGGCAGCGTGTCGATCGTGCAGAGCGTGCGTTCGCCCGCACGCACCGCCAGCGTGGATTTCGGCTGAACCTGGGTCAGGAACGCCGCACCGCCCTCGCCGACGATGCCGAGTTCCTTGCCGTTCGCCACGTCCTGCACCGATGCGCCGAACGGCAGCGGCTTGCCGGCCGGGTCGGTCAGCGTCAGGTACAGGTTGCTGCCGCGCGCGGCGGAAAACTTCACGAAGCCGATCGCGCCGTCGGTCAGCACCATGCGCTGGATCGGGTTCGTCACCTGCACTTCGAGCGGCAGCTTCTCGACGTTGACGGTCGCGTCGTACACGTTGTACGGCGAGATGCCGTCGAGCACCGCATAGCCGCGCGAATCGGTATGCGAGAGCGTGCCGGACAGCGGCACGTCGGGCACGCCGTCGGTCGACACCAGCAGGCGCGTGTCGCCCGAATTGCCGTTCGCATGCGCCGCCACGCCGTATTGCGTCGCGACGAACGAACCGTCGACTTCGAGCGATGCCGCCGCATACGCATTGGCCAGCGTCGACGCCTGTGCGGTCAGCTGATACGCGGACGAGCGCTGGCGGTAGCTCGCGTTCGCCGACGCACGCCCGTCGGTCGCGCCCGCGTTGACCTGGTAGGTCCGGCCATTCGGATCGTCGTAGATATAGCCCGCATTCACGCTCGTGCTGCCGCTGCCCGTCGTCAGGTTCGACGTGACGGTGTGGCGGCCGCCGATCGGCAACGTCGCGGTGACCGAGACCTGGTTGCCGCTAGCACCGGCGCTCTGCGTACGGAAAGCCGACACGCTCACGTTCAGGTTGCGCAGCGTGCCGATCGAGAACGCCCGCGTCAGCGTGAGGCCGACGCGCTGCTCGTTCGCACGTTCCCAGTAGGTCGTCTGGTCGTAGGAAAAATAAGTCGACGTGTCGCCGAAACGCTTCGACAGCGTCGCCGAGTAGCGCTGCTTGCTGTTGGCGAGGCCGTACGCGGTCGGGTCGCCCGAGAACTGCGCGAAGTTCGTGTATTCGCGCTCGGAGAAGCGATAGCCGAAGAAACGCACGTCGGCGTCGAGCCCGTCGAAGTGCTTCGAATAGTTGATGCGGTACGAGTTGCCGTTGCGGGTCGCGCCGTTCCACCACAGCTTCGCCCGCGCATGCGTGACGTCGGCCGACAGCGCGCCGAACGCGCCGAAATCGCGGCCCACGCCGAGCGCGATCGACGTGTAGCCCGACGCGGCGATGAAACCGCCATACGCCGTGACGTCGAACGGCAGGCCGTACGCGATTTCACCGAAGCCGAAGAACGGCGTGATGCCGGCACCGCCGAACAGCCGCGGCTTGCCGACGGCAGCCTTGTAGCGCAACTGCCCGGCGCGCGCGAGGAACGGCACGGCGGCCGTCGTCACCTGGAAGCGCTGCACGCTGCCGTCCTCTTCCTCGACCGCGACGTCGAGCGTGCCCTGCACGCTCGTATTGATGTTCTGCAGCGCGAAGGCGCCCGGCGACACGCGCGTCACGTACAACACGCGGCCTGCCTGCGACACGGTCACGGTCGCGTTGGTGCGGGCGACGCCCGAAATCAGCGGCGCATAGCCGCGCAACGATGGCGGCAGCATGCGGTCGTCGCTGCGGATCGACGCGCCCGTCAGCGCGAACGTGTCGAAGATATCCGAAGTGAGGTAGTCGTCGCCGAACGTCACCGTCGACTGGATCGACGGCAGCGCACGAAATGCATAAAGCCGGCTGAAGCGGAACGTGCGGTCCGCGTAGGCCGTATTGCCCACGTTCGATTGCGCCTGGTAGTCGCCGCGAAAGCGCCATGCATCCCAGTTCGCGCCAACCGTCCCGTAGGCCTGGATCGAATTCGTCTGGCGGCCGTCCGTTCCGAAGTTGCGGTTCGTGTTCGCGATCACGCGATAGTCGAGCATCGCGCCCGGAATCCCTTCGGACCAGCGCGACGGCGGCAGGTAGGTCGAATCGGTGAACTCGAGCGCGGCCTGCGGAATCGTGATCTTGAGCCGCCCGTCGCTTTTGAGGTAACGCACGGTCGCCCCCTCGATCGCGCCGAGGTCGACGCAACGTCCGCCCTGGAAGCGCGGCAGGTCCTTCAGGAGCGACGGCTTCAGCCCGAACTGCGCGACGAGTTCCGGCGGCAGGCACGGCTTGCCCGCCCCCGATGTGTCGACGGCGATGAACTCGATCGCCTGCAGCCCGTAGAACAGGTCGTTGACCTGCACGTCGAGCATGTACTCGCCGGGCAGCGTGAAGTCAGCCTGCGAGAACTGCGACAGATCGACGTTGTTCGAGCCGTCGATGTTCAGGAACGACGAATTGAATTCCGTCGCATGGCTCTGGCTGCTGACAACCAGCACGGAGACGCAAAGGAAGGAATGTCTGATTCGCACGCGGCGCTACCGGAAGTCCAGGGAGGGAGAAAAGGAGGAAAAACGAACGAGGAAGGGTGCGCGCACCCTTCCCCGGTACGGCGGCTTACTGGTAGCGGACGGTGAAGTTCGCGACGCCCTCGGCGGTACCCGGCGTCACGCCGGCTGCGGTTGCTTCGTACATGGCCGCGAAGCGTGCGACGTTCGTGCCGTTCTGCAGCACGGTCGGTGCCTTCTGCTCGGCGCCGTTGTCGAGGTATTCGCCCGATGCTGCCTGCAGGCGGATGCCGACGTTGGTCGCCGAACCGATCGTCGCGAGCAGCTTCGGCTGGCCTGCGCTCGACGTGCCCGTGAACGTGAAGTACGCGTTCTGCGCGACGCTCGTGTCGCAGTCGGTCAGCTTGATGTCGAAGTTGGTCGGCGTGGACTTGTCGCCGGCCTGCTTGAACACGTTGGTCGGCACCTTGCCGAGGTTCACGGTCTGGTTGACCGAACCCGAATCGATGCCGCATGCGCCCGCGACGATCTCGCCCGTGAAGTTGATCGTGCCGGTGCCCGCTGCGAAGGCCGAGGTCGACAGGGCCGCGAGTGCGACAGCGGTCAGGAGGGATTTTTTCATGACGTTACCCGTAAGGAGTACAAATGGAGTAGATGACGTGGCGGACACAAACGGCAGCGTGTGGTGGCTCCCGTCCGTCACGAGGCCGCATTATCGAGATAATCGTGAAAGTTTTCTGTAAATCATTGTCAAATGCTTCTGACAATGTTCGATTCAGCCCTCTAAATCCACACTATTTCTCGTCGATTTCCAATCCCGTGATTTTTATCCGCAGTCCTTTTTTATTCGACGGAAGCAATTGAAGATTAAAGATATTTTCGATAGATAGTCGCCACCACCCCGCTCGTCCTTGCTAGCATTGGCTCCGGGAAAGTCATCCGCGAAAAGGACAAAACATTGTCCAGAGCCGCCATCGTTGTCCGGCGGCAACGCCGATATCAAATCATTTTCAACAAACAGGAAATTAAAGATCGATTCAATCAATATAATTTTTTCGCGCAAACGATTGCGCAATGAGTACAAACGTTTTACTGCGACACTTTGCCGCCCTCATTATTTCCAATATATGATTAATTCGATCGTCAATTCCGGATCGTAAATCGCACGCATGAGCGGTCGCCGAAACTCGACATCCGGACCGCATCGCATGGGAGAAGGAAGGAGAAATGTCCCGCACACGTTTGCGCGGAATGGCGACACGAGCGGTCGCAAGACGAGGGCTGCTCCGGAACGCACGCGTGCGGTTGCGACACGACGAAAAGCGTCCTGACCGGCCTGTCAGTGGGGAAAGATATCGCTGGAGCAACGGTGCGGATCGAAGGAAGCGGCGGTAGCACGTCGAAGCGTACCGCCGCCGTCATGCCGCCCGACGCGTCGTCGCGTCAGGCGACAGGCATTACGCGGATGCCGCGGCCTCCGCCGGCGACCAGCCGCCGCCGAGCGCACGGTACAGCGTGATCGCATTCGCGAGCCTGAGCTGCTTGAGCCGGATCAGCTCCTGCCCCGACTCGTACGTGCTGCGCTGCGCGTCGAGCAGTTCGAGATACGTCGCGACACCGCCCGCGTAGCGGCGCTCGGCGAGCTTCAACCGTGCACCGTCGGCCACATACACGTCCTGCTGTGCGGCAAGCTGGCGATCGATCCAGTCGCGCGCGGCGAATGCGTCGGCCACTTCGCGGAACGCGGTCTGCACCGTCTTCTCGTAATCGGCAACCGCGATGTGCTTGCGCGCGTTCGCGACGTCGAGGTTCGCGCGATTGCGTCCGCCCGCGAAGATCGGCAGCGTGAGGCGCGGCGCGAACGTCCACACGTTCGTGCCGCCGCTGAACAGGCTCGAGAACGCATCGCTGACCGAGCCATAGTCGCTCGTCAGCGTGATGCGCGGGAAGAACGCCGCGCGCGCGGCGCCGATCTGCGCGTTGGCTGCCTTGAGGCGTGCCTCTGCCTGCCGGATGTCCGGCCGCCGTTCGAGCAGCGCACTCGGTGCACCGGGCGCCACGGGCGCGATCGACAGTGCGTCGAGCGCAGTCGTGTCATCCGGCACGTTGCGCGCGAAGTCGCCCGCGAGCAACTGCAGCGCCCGCACGGACTGCGCATGCTCGCGCTGCAGCGCGGCCTGCGATGCACGCGCGGATGCCACCAGCATCTCGGCCGAACGCAGCTCGATCGCGTCGCTCGTGCCGGCCGCATAACGGCGCTGCGTGAGCGCGGCCATGCGTTGGCGCGCATCCAGCGTGCGCTGCGCCAGCGCGAGCTGCTCGTGCAGCGAGCGCTCCGATACGTACGCGCCCGCCACGTCGGCGATCACGCCGATGCGTACCGTGCGTTGCGCGTTCGCCGTCGCGAAATATTCGGCGAGCGCAGCATCGGACAGGCTGCGCACGCGGCCGAACAGGTCGAGCTCGTACGCGCTGATGCCGACGCCCGCGCGATACAGCCCGCTGATCGCGCTTTCGCGCACGACCGGGTCGTACTGGCGCGTACGGTCATAACCCAGATTCGCATCGACCGACGGCATCTGATCCGCGCGCTGCACGCCGTACAGCGCGCGCGCTTCCTCGAGGCGGCCGGCCGCGACCCGCAGGTCGCGGTTGTTCGCGAGCGCCGCGTCGATCCACGCCTGCAGCGCGGCATCGGTAAAGTAGGCGCGCCAGTCGTCGAGCAGCGCGGTGTCGGCGGGCGACACCTCGGCCGCCGGTGCGGCACTGCCGTCGACCGGCGCATAGGTCGCAGGCACCGGTGCCGCCGGCCGCTCGTTACGCGGCGCGAGCGTGCAGCCGGCCAGCGCGAGCGCGGCGGCCAGCGCAACCTGGGCCCGCAGCACGGCGCGTGCATTCAGCGCAAACATTATCGAGAACCCTCCATCGTCGCCGGCTGTGCCCCGCCGCGCCGGCGCGGGCCGACGTCGAACAGGCGGCCGACGATCACGAAAAACAGCGGAACGAGGAACACCGCGAGCACGGTCGCCGTGATCACGCCGCCCAGCACGCCGGTGCCGATCGCCATCTGCGCGCCGGACGCGGCGCCCGACGCGAACGCGAGCGGCAGCACGCCGACGCCGAATGCGAGCGACGTCATCACGATCGGCCGCAGCCGCAGGCGCGCGGCCTCGAGCGCCGCGTCGACGAGCGACATGCGCTGCGCGACCAGGTCCTTCGCGACTTCGACGATCAGGATCGCGTTCTTCGCGGACAACCCGATCGTCGCGATCAGCCCCACCTTGAAGTAGATGTCGTTCGGCATCATCCGCAGCGTGACGCCGAGCACCGCACCGATCACGCCGAGCGGCACGACCAGCATCACCGCGAACGGAATCGACCAGCTCTCGTAGAGCGCCGCGAGCGCGAGGAACACGACGAGCACCGACAGCGCGAACAGCATCGGCGCCTGCGCACCCGACAGCCGCTCCTCGAACGACTGCCCCGACCACGCGAAGCCGGTGCCGGCCGGCAGCTTCCCGGCGAGCCGCTCGATCGCGGCCATCGCCTCGCCGCTGCTGTGGCCTGCCGCGGCCGAGCCGTTGATCGTGAACGACGGAAAGCCGTTGTAGCGCGTGAGCTGCGGCGGCCCGAGCGTCCAGTGCAGCGTCGTGAACGCCGCGAGCGGCACCATCTCGCCATGCGTGTTGCGCACGCGCAGCTTCTTCACGTCGTCCGGATCGAGCCGGTGCAGCCCGTCGGCCTGCACGACCACGCGCCGCACCTGCGTGCCGTGCATGAAGTCGCCGATATAGTCGGAGCCGAACATCACCGCGAGCGTCGTGTTGATCTCGTCCATCGACACGCCGAGCGCGGACGCCTTCGCGCGATCGATGTCGAGCTTAAGCTGCGGCGCGTCCTGCGTACCGGCGAACATCAGGTCGGTCAGCGCCGGATCCTTGCGGCCCGTCTCCAGCAACTGCTCGCGCGCGGCGCTGAACGTCGCGTAGTCGAGCCCGCCGCGGTTCTGCAGCCGGAAGTCGAAGCCGCTCGACGAGCCGAGATCGGGCAGCGCCGGCGAGTTCATCGCGAATACCGTCGTGTTCGGCGTGCTCGCGAAGCGCTCGTTGATGCGCGCGACGATCGCCTGCACGTGCGCGTCTTCGTTCTTGCGTTCCTTCCAGTTCTTCAGCGTGACGAAGATCATCCCGCCGTTCGGCCCTTCGCCGTACAGGTTGAAGCCGCCGAGCGCATACGTGAACGCGGTCGGCTCGTCGCGGCGGATGGTCGACTCGACTTCCCGCACGCTCTGCATCGTTTCCGCGAGCGGCGTGCCTTGCGGCCGGATCACCATCACCATGAAGTTGCCCTGATCCTCGTCCGGCAGGAACGCGGTCGGCAACTGCGTGAGCATCAGCACCGCGGCGCCGGTCAGCGCGCCGTACACGACGAGCCAGCGCACCGGCTTCTTCAGCATCTTGCCGACGCGCGTGGCATAGCGCTGCGTCGAGCTCGCGACCAGGCGGTTGAACCAGCCGAAGAAGCCGCGCTTCTCGTGATGGTCGCCCGACACCGGCTTGAGCAGCGTCGCGCACAGCGCGGGCGTCAGCGACAGTGCAAGGAAGGCCGAGAAGCCGATCGACACCGCGAGCGACAGCGCGAACTGCCGGTAGATGTTGCCCACCGCGCCGCCGAAGAACGCCATCGGCAGGAACACCGACGTCAGCACCACGGTGATCCCGACGATCGCGCCGCTGATCTGCTTCATCGCCTTGACGGTCGCGTCATAGGGCCCGAGCCCCTCCTCGACCATCAGCCGCTCGACGTTCTCGACCACGACGATCGCGTCGTCGACGAGGATACCGATCGCGAGCACCATCCCGAACATCGTCAGCACGTTGATCGAGAAACCGGCCGCATACATCACGCCGAACGTGCCCGCGAGCGCGACCGGCACGACCAGCGTCGGGATCAGCGTCGCACGCAGATTCTGCATGAACAGGAACATCACGAGGAACACGAGCACGCCGGCCTCGATCAGCGTCGTGACGACCTTGTTCATCGACACGCGCACGAACGACGACGTCTCGTACGGGATCTGGTATTTCACGCCCGGCGGGAAATACGCGGACAGCTCGTCCATCGTCGCGCGCACGCGCTTCTCGGTCGAGACCGCGTTCGAGCCCGGCGCGAGCTTGATGCCCATCCCGGTCGCGACCTTGCCGTTCACGTACGACGGATAGTTGTAGTCGTTGCCGCCGAACTCGACGCGTGCGACGTCGCGCAGGTACAGCGCGGAGCCGTCGGACTGCGTGCGCAGCGCGATCGCGCCGAAATCGGCCGGCGTCTTCAGCGGCGCATCGGCGAACACGGTCGCCGCGATCGGCGCGCTGGCCGGCACCGCGGCGCGGCCGATGTCGCCGATGGTCACGCGCGCGTTGTGCGCACGCACCGCCGACGCGATATCCGACGCGGTGAGGCCGTGCCCGGCCATCTTCACCGGGTCGGGCCAGATCCGCATCGCGTACTCGGCGCCCCAGAACTGCACGCGGCCGACGCCCTCGACGCGACGCAGCGCCTGCACGACGTTCGCCGACGCATATTCGCCGAGCTGCACGTCGGTCATCCGCCCGTCGTCGGACGTCAGCGAGACCACGAGCTGGATGTTGTCGGCGGCCTTCTCGACCTGGATGCCGTCGCGTCGCACCGGTTCGGGCAGCCGCGCCTCGACCGTCTTCAGCCGGTTCTGCACTTCGACGGCCGCGAGATCGGCGTTCACGCCCTGCTTGAACGTCAGGTACAGCGACGCGGCCCCCGCACTGCTGGTGGCCGACGTGTACATCAGCCCCGGCGCGCCGTTCATTTCGCGCTCGATCAGCGCAGTCACCGATTCCTCGACGACCTGCGCGGACGCGCCCGGGTACGTCGCATAGATGCTGACGACGGGCGGCGCGATGTCCGGGTACTGCGCAACGGGTAGCGCGCGGATCGCGAATGCGCCGCCCAGCATGATGAAAATTGCGATCACCCACGCGAAGACGGGGCGATCGATGAAGAAACGTGCCATGGTGGTGTGGTGTTGACCAGTCAGGTTTGACGGGCGGCCGCCTGCGAAGCGGCCGCTGCCGGCGCTGCCTTCGACGGCGGCGCCTTCTCGACGGGCTTAACGGCCGTGTCGGGCGCGAACTGCGCGGCGTTGTCGACGATCACGCGCTCGCCGCCCGCGAGGCCGCGCGTGATGCGCCAGTCATGGCCGCTCATCTGGTCGGCCGTGACCTCGACGTCCTTGACCTTGCCGTTCGTGCCGACGACCCGCACCGACGAGCGGTCGGCCGCGCGCAGCAGCGCATCGCGCGGCACGAGGATCGCCCGCTGGTCGACCGCCGTGTCGAGCGCGATCCGCACATACGCGCCCGGCAGCAGCTCGCGCTCCGGATTCGGGAACAGCGCGCGCATCGCGACGGTGTCGGTGGTCGGATCGACCGCGAGATCGCTGAACAGCAGCTTGCCCTTCAGCGGATACGCCGTGCCGTCGGCGCGCAGCAGCGTCACCGCGATGTCGTGCTGCGCGATGCCCGTCGCCCGCCCGCTCTTCACCGCGCGGCGCAGCGCGTCGACGTCGGCGGCCGGCTGCGAGAAGTTCACGTAGATCGGATCGAGCTGCTCGACGGTCGTGAGCGGCGTCGCCTGGTCCTGGCCGACGAGCGCGCCTTCGGTCACGAGCGCGCGCCGGGCGCGGCCCGCGATCGGCGCGGTGACGGTCGCATAGTCGAGCTGCAACTGCGCGCGCGCGAGCTCCGCCTTCGCGGAAGCGACGTCGGCCTTCGCCTGCGTGTCGGCCGCGACGGCCTCGGTGTGGTCGCGTTCGCTCACCGCGCGGTCGCGCACGAGATCGTCGTAACGGCGGCGCTTGTCGCTCGCCGCGAGCGCGGCGGCCTGCGCCTTCGCGAGCGCCCCCTGCGCGGCGTCGCGCGCGGCCTTCAACGGCGCGGGATCGATGCGGAACAGTACCGCGCCCTGCTTCACTTCCTGGCCTTCCTCGTAGGTGCGCGCGGTCACGATGCCCGCGACCCGCGCACGCACTTCCGCCTGCCGGTACGCGTCGAGCCGGCCCGGCAATTCGACGGTCATCGGCACGGCCGTCGGACGCACCGTCACGACCGTCGCCTGTTTCGCGGCCTCCGGCGCGGCGTCCTTGTCGCCCTTTCCACATCCGGCCAGGGCCAGCACGGCCGCCAGCGCGAACGGCGCCAACCGGTGGCGCAACAGGGAGCGATTGTTATTCATGTGTGACCTCGGATCGTTCGCCACCGATAAAATGCGGCGGCTCAGGGTGGCCGATTATAATCAGTCACGACTGATTAAATACACACCGTTTCAATCTGACCGCCACACTGTCTCAATAAAACGACAGCGAATTGTAAGGAATTTCAGGACATGGCCCGCAAGACCCGCGAAGAATCGCTCGCCATCAAGCACCGGATCCTCGACGCCGCCGAGCTCGTGCTGCTCGAGAAAGGCGTGGCGCAAACCGCGATGGCGGACCTCGCCGAGGCCGCCGGGATGTCGCGGGGCGCCGTCTACGGCCATTACCGCAACAAGATGGAAGTGTGTCTCGCGATGTGCGACCGCGCGTTCGCGCGCACGTCGGAAGGCTTCGACGCGGGCGAAGGGCTGCCCCCGCTCGCCACGCTGCGGCGCGCCGCGTCGCACTATCTGCAGGAATGCGGCGAGCCGGGCCCGATGCAGCGCGTGCTCGTGATCCTCTATACGAAGTGCGAGCAGAGCGAGGAAAACGGCGCGCTGCAGCGGCGCCGCATGCTGCTCGAATTGCAGATGCTGCGAATCACGAAGGCGCTTCTGCGCCGCGCGATCGCGGCCGGCGAAGTCGCCGCCGATCTCGACGTGCACCTGGCCGCCGTCTATCTCGTCTCGCTGCTCGAAGGCGTGTTCGCGTCGATGATCTGGACCAACCGGCTGCGCGGCAACCTGTGGAACGACGCGGAAGCCATGCTCGATGCCGGCTTCGACACGGTGCGCACGTCCGCCGCGCTGCGCACCCGCGCGCACAAATTGCCGGACTGACGTGAATTGTCGTAATAAATGCTGATTTAACCCGATTTACCGCACTGCGAAACGAATGAGCTGACCCTCTTTAAAATTTTTAACGTTTTGCGGAACATCGGTAGACTGACGCTGTCATCTTTCTTTAGCGTCTTCGTGATAACCGGGTACGACCCGGTATGCACGCCGCCGTTCGATGCGGGCCCGCCCCGCGCGTTGGGTCGAACGGAAACGACACAGGCTCCTGGCGGGGCCTGTTTTGTTGCACGCCCGCCGCCCGCCCCGTCGCTGTCCGACGGATGTGCCGCCGGTGGACCCTGCCCACACCCCTTTGAACCGCTTTCCTGGATGTGGACACCTTGGTCAAGTCTGCCGCTACCCCTGATGCTTTCGCGCCCGGCCGCGCGCAGCGCATTGCGCGCGCCCTCGTGCCGGCCGCCGTGCTCGGCGCCCTTGCTGCACTCGGCCTCGCCGCGCTGCCGGCCGTGTCGCAACTGCCGGGCGCCGTCGACTCGGGCACGGCCGCGCTGCCGCAGCGCGTGCTGTCCGACACGCCGTTTCCCACCGCGCAGCATTTCGTGACGAGCGAGCTCGCCCGCACGATCGGCGAGCGCAACGATGCCGGCGAACGCAACGACCGCAGCCAGCAGCCGGGGCTGTTCGCGCCGCTCAGCGCGCACCGCAACGACATGCTCGGCTACGCGAGCCTGTTCCAGTTCGCGGCCCCCGAAAACCAGCACGGGATGCGCGCGGGCGACATCGAGCTCACGCTGTCCGATACGCTGAACCGTCTCGACGTGCCGCCCGAGGTGCGCATCCAGCTCGGCGATCTCGTCAGCGGCAAGGTCGCGATGCGGGCGAGCGCGCAGCGCGGCGACTACTACCGCGTCGCATTCGATACGAGCGACGGCACGCCGCGCCTCACCGCGCTCGAACTGCGCATTGCCGGCCGCACGTTCGGCGCGATCTGGTTCCGCGCGCCGGGCGCCGAGCACGGCGCGTACTACGCGCTCGACGGCTCGCCGCTCGAGGCCGCTGCCTTCACGATGCCGGTCAAGTGGACGCGCATCAGCTCGTTCTTCGGCGAGCGCATTCACCCGCTGTCGCAGGCGATGGCGTTCCACACGGGCGTCGATCTCGCCGCGCCGAGCGGCACGCCCGTCGATGCGGCGGCCGACGGCGTCGTATCGTTCGTCGGCACCGATCCGGGCGGCTACGGTCGCTACGTGATCGTCGATCACGCCGATGGGTACTCGACCTACTACGCGCACCTGTCCGCGTTCGCGCACGGCCTCAAGACGGGCGAGACCGTGAGGCAGGGCCAGCGTATCGGCTCGGTCGGGATGACGGGCGCCGCGACGGGCCCGCACCTGCACTTCGAAGTGCGCGTCGCGAACAATCCGGTCGATCCGCTCGTCACGCTCGCGAGCGCGCAGACGGCGCTGTCCGACATGCAGCTCACCGCCTTCCGCCAGGAAGCGGCGCAATGGCGCTTCCGTCTCGCATCGATCAGTACGGCGCCGTTCGCGTTCGCGCAGAACGACGGGCCGCTGTGGGGCGATTTCGCGACCGATTCATCGACGCTGCGCGCCGTCTTCAATACGCATTACTCGGCGTCGTGATGCACGTGCCGCCCGCCGTCGCTCGATGAGCAGCGGCGCGCGCGGCCGGCCCTCTACCGTCGTGGTCCGTGCTGCCCGGCGTTCTACCCGCGGCATACTTTCATCGATACGGCCTCGTCGGCTATTCGAAACGGCCGCGGCATGCCGTCACCGCGCGGGTTCCGTATACTCGGCCGCCGCGTGCGCGGCGCGTTCCGCGCGCGGGCGCCGCGACAGCAGCCAGCGGGCCGCGCCGTCGAGCGACGTGCACAACACCAGATAGATCAGCGCGACGAACAGGAAGATCGGTGCCGGATACACCATCAGCCGGTTGTTCACCTGCGTCGCGACGAACGACAGCTCCGGCACGCCGACGATATACGCGAGCGACGTGTCCTTCACGAGCGCGACCCACTGGTTGACGAACGACGGCGTCATGATCCGGATCGCCTGCGGCAGCAGCACGTAGCGCACCGTCTGCCAGTGCGTGAGCCCGAGCGACAGCCCGGCCTGCCATTGCCCGTCGCCGGCCGCGACGATGCCCGCATGCACCGCGTGCGCGAGATACGCGCCGCCGATCAGCGCGAGCGCGCACACGACCGTCGCGAGCCCCGGCACGTCCATGTGCAGCAGCATGGGCATCAGGAAGTAGGTCCAGAAAATCAGCATCAGCACGGGAATCGCGCGGAAGAAGCCGATGAACGCGAGCAACAGCACGCGCACGGGGCCGCGCGCGAGCGCCATCGCAACGCCGAGCGCGATGCCGAGCACGGCCGAGGCGACGGCCGACGCGATCGCGAGCAACAGCGACAGCGCGGCGCCGCCGAGCGGCCCTTCCGGGAAGGCGCCGACGAGCAGGTACGGCAGATTGGCGAGCAGCAGCGAAAAATCCATTGTCAGCGCCCCGCTCCCAGCCGGTCGCGCCATTGCGTGGCGGCATACGCGCCCGCTTCGATCGCGGCCACCGCCGCGACGTACAGCACGGTAGCCACGCCGAAGGCGGCGAACGTCTTGAACGTCTCGGTCTCGACCTGCCGCGATGCATACGACAGCTCGGCCACGCCGATCGCCATCGCGAGCGACGAGTTCTTCACGAGATTCATGTATTGGCCGAACAGCGGCGGCAACGCGATGCGCACCGCCTGCGGCAGCACCACGTAACGCAGCGACTGCATCGGCGTGAGGCCGAGTGCGGCCGCCGCATCGTGCTGTGCGCGCCGCACACCGCGCAGGCCGGCTTCGCACTCCTCGGCGACGAACGCGGCCGTATAGGCACTCAGCCCGACCCAGCCCGCGACGAATTCGAACGACGGCCACGCAAGCGTGAACGGGCCGATGCTCAACGCATGACGCGCGTTCAGCCACGCGATCCATGTATCGGGCAGCAGCGACGCGACACCGAAATACCAGAACAGCAATTGCACGAGCAGCGGCGTGTTGCGGAACGTGACGACGTACGCGGCCGCCACCGTGCGCGGCGCCGTGCCGCGCGCATGCCGCATGACCGCGAGCAGCAGCCCGCCGGCGGTCGCGACGACGGCCGACGCGGCCGCAAGGCCGAGCGTCAGCAGGAAGCCCTGCCAGAGCCAGGACAAATATTTGGGAGCCAACCCGAGCATGCTGTGTTGCGGGCGCGAAGCGCGCGATCGGAAGAAAACGGAAAGCGCCGCGCGGCCGAGGGTCCGGCCGGTCGCGGCGCGCGTGCGATGCGGATCAGGTCTTGTCGCCGATCCGGAAGATGCGCGTGAGCGGCGTCTTAGTCGTGGGCCCGAACCATGCATCGTAGATCTGCCCGGCGCGGCCGTTCGCCTCGAGCCCCTTCAGCGTGTCGTTGACGAAGCCGAGCAGGCGCGTCTCGCCCTTCGGCACGCCGACGCCCATGTAGTCGTTCGAGATGGTGAACGCCGGGATCTCGTAGTTCTGCTTGTCGGGCACGTTCGCGAGCAGCCCGATGAGCTTCGGGCCGTCCTGCGTGATCGCCTGCACGTTGCCGGCGCGCAGCGCGGCAAATGCGAACGGCGTGTCGTCATACGCGACGATCGTCGCCTTCGGGAATTTCTCGCGCAGCGTGATCTCGTTGGTCGTGCCCTTGTCGGCGCCGACGCGCAGCGCGTTCAGCTGGTCGGCCGATTTCAGCACGCCCTTCTTCGCGAGAAACTGCTGGCCCGACGAGAAATACGGAATGCTGAAGTCAACCTGCTTCGCGCGCTCGTCGGTGATCGTGAAATTCGCGAGCACGAGATCGACCTTGCCGGACGTCAGGAACGGAATGCGGTTCGCGGGGTTGGTCGGCTGGAGCTGCAGCTTTACGCCGAGCTTGTCGGCGAGCGCCTTCGCATAGTCGACGTCGAGGCCGACGATGTGATTGCTTTTGCCGTCGACATAGCCGAACGGCGGGTTGCTGTCGAACGTTGCGACGCGCAGCACACCGGCCTTCTTGATGTCGTCGAGACGATCCGCATGCGCGACGGCGCCGGCGGTGATGAGCGCAGCTCCGACGAGCCACGTAGCGAGCGTGTGGAATTTCATGAGCACGACCTGATTTGTTATGAAGGCCGCCGCGGATCGCGCGGCGGCCCGGTTCGAAGAACATCGCGACGGATGTGTATCGTCGCGAAGCCGCTAACGTATCAGCGCGTGCGGCGAATCCGAACCAACAAATGGTGCTTTGCTCAGCGGGTTTCGTGATGAGGGGCGGCATGTGCCCCGCACGCACCTGCACGCGAGGTCATTCGCTGCCGCCGTCTTCGGCGCCGTCCGCGGACGCCGCACACAGGAACTCGCCATCGCCGCCGTCCTGCAGGTAGTCGAGCGAGCGGTCCATGCTCAAGACCGACAGCGTGCCCGATGCGCCCAGCGCGAACAGCGTCCGGTGATCCGGCGCGAAGATCACCTGCGACACGCCGCCCGCAACCGGAAACTCGCCGACGGTGCGGCGCGTAGCGGTCTTGATCACGCGCATCGGCTTGTCGTCATAGCCCGCCACCGCGATCAGCGAACCATCGCCGCTGCCGTCGAAGCTGTGCATCGACATCTGGCAGACCGGATAACGGTCGCGTATGGCAAGGCTCGCCCCATCGCGCCACTGAATCGACGACGCGTTATCGACCCACAGACCCGCGCCCTTCGCGGCCGGCTGCGCCTGGATGAAATCCGAATCGACCGGATAGGTCTGCACCGGCGCGTTCGTCGCCGTATCGAATGCAACGATCGCGCTCTTCTGCATCGCATACGCATACAGCCGGCGGCCATCGGGCGACAGCCACATCGACAGCGCGCGGCCGAACTCGACGCCCGAGGCGTCATGCTCGCCGAGCGGCAGCGTCGCGATGACCTGCGGCCAGTGCGCGAGACTGACGACGGAAATCGTGTCGTCGAGGCTGTTCAGCACGTACAACCTGTCGTTCGACGCGGATGCGACGATCGCGCGCGGGAACCGTCCGAGCGTCACGCCGTCGACGATCGCGCCGCTGTTCAGGTCGATGCGCACGAGGCCGTTCTCGCGCATCGACGCGACATACGCATAGCGTTCGTCGGGGCTCACGTACAGGCCGCTCGCGCCGCGGCCGCGGCACATGTTGCCCGGGCAGCCGTCGAGTCCCGTCGCGAACGGCCCGCCTTCGATCGTGCGAACGACTGCATGCTGCTCGACGTCAACGACGACGAGCGTGTTCCGGTCGATGTCGGTCACGTACAGGCGCTTGCCCGATGCGCCCAGCACCATCGCGTACGGCCACTTGCCGACCGGCACGACGGTGCCTGCCGCCTGCTCGGCCTGCACGGGCGTCGGGCGGTGCTGCTCGTCGTAGCGAATCTGCTCGGCAATCGCGGCTGCCTGCTGTTTCGCCTGCCGCTGCGCGGCGTCGCGCGCGATCTCGCGATGTGTCGCGACGCGCCAGCCTTGCAGTTCCTCGCTGCCCGCCCGCTGCGCGGCGAACAACATCGCCGCGCTGCCGAGCACCGCGAGTACGAGCGGCACGGCGACACGCGTCGAGCGCCCGGCCCCGTACATCAGCCAACCGGCGACGAACCCGGTGATCACGCCGCCGAGATGCGCGGCCTGGTCGATGCCGGAGATGAAAAAGCCCGACGCCAGGTTGATCGCGATCACCTGCCCGACCGCACCGAGATTGATCGCAACCGGCGCATCGCGGCCGCCGTCGCTCCTGCGTCGCAGCGCGAATGCCGCGGCCGCGCCGGCCAGTCCCATCAGCGCGCCCGACGCGCCGACACTCACGACCGGCCGGATCCCGCTTGACTCCAGCACGACACCGAACGCGAAACTGGTGCTGCCGACTTCGTGATAGCCATGCCACAGCGCGCTCAGCAGCGAGCCGCCGAGCGCGGACAACAGGTACGCGACGCCGAACCGGAGCGTTCCGCCGGTGCGTTCGAGCACCGTGCCGAGCACGATCAGCATGTACATGTTCAGCAAAAGATGCGTCCAGCCGCCGTGTAGAAACGCGCTTGTCAGCAGCCGCCACGGCTGCCCCGTGAGCGTATACGGCGCGAAGTTCGCGCCCCAGTCGAGCAGCAGCGGGTTCGACAGTTCGCCATACGATGCCTGTCGCCATATCAGCACGAAAATGGCGGTATTGACGACGGCCAGCAGAATCGTCAGCCACGGCCAGGGAGCTTGTTGTTCTCTCATCGGGATCTTGGTATGGGTTGTCGCGCGTGAGCAGCGCGAGCGCCATTATATTTCGCGTCCCGCAAGAAACGAGCGTGAGACGGAGCCGGTCGGCGAGCCCGGGGATAAAAAGACGCCCGCTGCAAGCAGCGGGCGCGAATCCCAGTCAAGGAGGTGTCACACGAACTACGGATTCAGAATAAGGGGATCGCCTGCCCCGGACAACGAAGCGATTCCGATATCGATATCGCCGGCACCGGGATGACCTTCCGAGCCGCCGAGCCACCGCCGCCCTCCCCAAAAAAAACGGCGCCCCGCCACGATGGCGGGACGCCGCTGACTGCCTGTCGCAGCGGGCAACCCCAGCCGCAAGGCCGGGCTGCGCCGCACGCGATCACGGCTCGTGACGCAGATACCCTTCCTTGCTCGGATCGCGCATCCGCCACGACACGATCAGCGAGATCGCGCACAGCACGGTCACGTACCAGTAGAAGGTTTCCTCGCTGCCGATCGACTTGAACCACAGCGCGACGTACTCGGCGGAACCGCCGAAGATCGCGTTCGCGACCGCGTACGACAGGCCGACGCCCATCGCGCGCACTTCCGGCGGGAACATCTCGGCCTTGATCAGGCCGCTGATCGACGTGTAGAAGCTGACGATCGCGAGCGCGACGGTTATCAGCACGAATGCGGCCACCGGGCTCGTCACGTCCTTCAGCGCATGCATCAGCGGCACCGTGCCGATCACCGCGAACGAACCGAACAGGATCATCGACGTGCGGCGGCCGATCTTGTCGGACAGCGCGCCGAACACCGGCTGCATCAGCATGTAGACGAGCAGCGCGACGGTCATCACGTTGCTGGCCGTCTTCGCATGCATGCCGGCCGTGTTCACGAGGTACTTCTGCATGTACGTCGTGAACGTGTAGAAGATCAGCGAGCCGCCGGCCGTGAAGCCGACCACCGTGAAGAACGCGCCCTTGTGCTGCCACACGCCGCGGATCGTCCCCGCGTCCTTCTTGTCGCGCGATGCCGTCGTCGACGTTTCGTCGAGCGACTTGCGCAGGTACAGCGAGATCAGCGCGGCCGCCGCGCCGACCACGAACGGAATGCGCCAGCCCCACGCCTTCAGTTCGCCGGCCGACAGCGTCTGCTGCAGGATCACGAGCACGAGCAGCGCGCACAGCTGGCCGCCGATCAGCGTCACGTACTGGAACGACGCGAAGAAGCCGCGGCGGCCCTTCAGCGCCACCTCGCTCATGTAGGTCGCGCTCGTGCCGTATTCGCCGCCCACCGACAGCCCCTGGAACAGCCGCGCGACCAGCAGCAGCGCCGGTGCGAGCGCGCCGATCTGCGCATAGGTCGGCAGCACCGCGATCACGAGCGAGCCGCCGCACATCATCAGCACCGAGATCATCATCGCGTTGCGGCGGCCGTGGCGGTCGGCGATGCGGCCGAACAGCCAGCCGCCGATCGGACGCATCAGGAAGCCGGCCGCGAACACACCGGCCGTGTTCAGCAACTGCGTCGTCGTGTTGCCGCTCGGGAAGAACGCCGGTGCGAAGTACAGCGCACAGAACGAGTAGATGTAGAAGTCGAACCACTCGACGAGGTTGCCCGACGAGGCGCCGACGATGGCGAACACGCGCCGCCGGGTGTCATGCGCGGACAGCGCAGCTTGGTCGGTCTGGACGTCCATGGATTGGTCAGTTCCTTTTAGTGCTTTCTGGGCGAGACGGCTGGGAGCCGCCGCGTGCGATCGTACGTGGCACCGGTTCCGGCGCACGGCGCTACGGGATTTTAGCGAAATGTAAAGTAACGGGCTCTCCGGGTTCGTCCGGATGTAGAAGATTTTTCTCCTGCCACGCGTTCGTCATATGAAAACGCCAGCCGCAAGGCTGGCGTCCGATGCAAACTTTCTGCTGGCGATGTTCAGATCCGCACCTCCGGCGGCACGTAGCGGCACTCGTAGCGCTTGCGCACGGTGCCGGCCTCGTCGACGCTTTCCAGGAACACGTCGAACTGCCAGAGCCGCGCCATGTGCTTGAGCACCTCGTCGCTGTCGTTCGACAGGTGGCGGTTGTCGGTCATGAAGTGGCGCAGCGTGAGGCTGCGGTCGCCGCGCGTGTTCACCGCCCACACCTGGATGTTCGGCTCGCGGTGATGGATGTCGTACTGCCGCGACAGCGCCTGCCGCACGTACTGGTAACCCGAATCGTCGTGGATTGCCGACACCTCGAGCGAATCGCGCATGTCGTCGTCGAGCACCGAGAAGAGCCGCATGTCGCGGATCAGGCTCGGCGACAGATACTGCGCAATGAAGCTCTCGTCCTTGAAGTTGCGCATCGCATAGTGCATCGCCGGCAGCCACGGGGTGCCCGCGATCTCCGGAAACCACTTGTAGTCTTCTTCCGTCGGCGCTTCGCAGATCCGCCGGATGTCGCTCATCATCGAGAAGCCGAGCGCATACGGATTGATCCCGCTGTAGTACGGCTTCGTGACGGGCGGCTGGTAGACCACGTTGCTATGCGAGTGCAGGAACTCCATCATGAAGCTGTCTTCCAGCTTCCCCTGGTTGTACAGCGTGTTCAGCAGCGTGTAGTGCCAGAACGTCGCCCAGCCTTCGTTCATCACCTGCGTCTGCCGCTGCGGGTAGAAATACTGGCCGATCTTGCGCACGATGCGGATCACTTCCCGCTCCCACGGTTCGAGCAGCGGCGCATTCTTCTCCGCGAAATACAGCAGGTTCTCCTGCGGCTCGGGCGGATAGCGTTCTTCCTGTTCCTCCATCAGCTCGGGCTTCTTGCCCGGCAGCGTGCGCCACAGTTCGTTCACCTGCGACTGCAGATACGCCTCGCGCTCGCGCCGCAGCGCGGCTTCCTTCGACAGCGAAGGCTTCTGCGGCCGCTTGTAGCGGTCGACGCCATAGTTCATCAGCGCATGGCACGAATCGAGCAGTTCCTCGACGCGATCGAGACCGTAGCGCTCCTCGCACTCCGCGACGTAGTTCTTCGCGTACACGAGATAGTCGATGATCGCGTGTGCGTCGGTCCACAGCCGGAACAGGTAGTTGCCCTTGAAGAACGAGTTGTGCCCGTACGCCGCGTGCGCGATGACGAGCGCCTGCATCGTCATCGTGTTCTCTTCCATCAGGTACGCGATGCACGGGTTCGAGTTGATGACGATTTCGTACGCGAGCCCCATCTGGCCGCGACGGTAGCTCTTCTCGGTCGACAGGAAATGCTTGCCGAACGACCAGTGACGGTAGTTGACGGGCATCCCGACCGACGCATACGCGTCCATCATCTGCTCGGCGCTGATCAATTCGAGCTGGATCGGGTAGATGTCGAGCTCGTATTGTTCGGCGACCTGCGAGATGTGCGTGTCGTATTCCTCGAGGAGTTCGAACGTCCAGTCGGACGGGCACGGCAGCGGCTTGCGTTCGGCAACGTTCATACGCGCTTCCTTTTGCCCTGGGCCGGGCAAGTCGGCGGCCGGCGGCGGCGGTGGTTCGGCCTGCCCGCGTTGCTGCGATGCGGCAGGGCCGGCCGTGTCGTCGCCGGAAGGGCGCGGCGCATAGCCGCGCGACTCGTTGTGCAGATGGCGGGTCGTCATGACATTTCCACCTGCTTTTCGAACAATTCGCGAAACACCGGGTAAATATCGGCAGCCGATTCGACTTTTTTCATCGCGAGATGCGGCTGAGACAAGGCCAGTTGCGCGTATTCCAGCCACAGGTTCTGCTCTTCCGGCGCGACCTGGATATACGCGAAGTAACGCGTCTTCGTGAGGATATCCTCTTCCAGGATTTTGCGACACTTGGGCGAATCGTCGGTCCAGTTGTCGCCGTCGGACGCCTGCGCGCCGTAGATGTTCCACTCGGTCGGCGAGTAGCGCTCGTTCATCACCTTGCGCATCAGCTCGAGCGCGCTCGACACCACCGTGCCGCCACTCTCGGTCGAATGGAAGAAGGTGTCCTCGTCGACTTCCTCGGCTCGCGTGTGGTGACGGATGAACACGACCTCGATGCGCTCGTAGTTCCGCTTGAGGAACAGGTAAAGCAGGATGAAGAAGCGCTTCGACAGATCCTTGCGCTGCTCGTCCATCGAGCCCGACACGTCCATCAGGCAGAACATCACGGCCTGGCTCGACGGTTGCGGCTGCTTCACGCGGTTGATGTAGCGCAGATCGAACGGATCGATGAACGGAATCCGCCAGATGCGCCCCTTCAGGTGATGGATCTCGGCCTCGAGCACCGCGATCTCCGCGCGCCGGTCTTCCGGATCGGTCTTCATCGCCTCGAGCTGCGCCTCGAGTTCGCGCAGCTCGTTGACGAGCGGCGAGCCGAGCGCGATGCGGCGACCGAGCGCGCTGCGCAGCGAACGCACGACGTCGATGTTGTTCGGCGTGCCTTCCGCCGACCAGCCCGCGCGCACGTTCTTCCAGCTCGGCACCGTCAGCAGGTGCGTCTTCACGAGGCGCGGGAGTTCGAGATCGTCGAAGAAGTACTGCATGAACTCGTCACGCGACAACTCGAACACGAAGTCGTCCTGCCCTTCGCCCTCGTTGCTCGCCTGACTCCCCCCGCCGCCCGAGCCACCCTGCGGACGCGGGATCTTGTCGCCGCGCACGTAGTCCTCGTTGCCGGGGTGCACGTATTCACGACGCCCGCCAGGCGCGTGCCGAAAATTCGGCTCCGCGATGTCCTTGCGCGGGATCGTGATGCTCTGCGTGCTCTGGATATCCTTGATGCTACGGTCGCGCACCGCGTCGGACACGGCACGACGAATGTAGTTCTTGACGCGACGCAAAAAGCGTTCGCGGTTGGCGATACTCTTGTTCTTGCCGGCCAGCCTGCGGTCGATGATTTGATGAAGCACTCCCGGTCTCCCGCTCGAAAATCGATACGCCGGGACGCTCGCCGCACATGCCGTCTCCCGTCATGCGGGCGGCGTCTCTGAAAACACCCGTACGGCGACGCCGTACGGGCGCGGTACCGCGCGCGTCATGACGACTTGCGCACGCGCAGGTACCAGTCGCAAAGCAGCCTCACCTGCTTCGGCGTATAGCCCTTCGCGACCATCCGGTTCACAAAGTCCTCATGCTTGCGCTGCTCCTCCGCCGAACCCTTGGCGTTGAACGAAATCACCGGCAACAGTTCCTCGGTGTTCGAGAACATCTTCTTCTCGATCACGACGCGCAACTTCTCGTAGCTCGTCCACACGGGGTTCTTGCCGGCATTCGCCGCCCGTGCACGCAACACGAAGTTCACGATCTCGTTGCGGTAATCCTTCGGATTACTGATGCCGGCCGGCTTCTCGATCTTCTCCAGCTCCGCGTTCAGCGCGGCGCGGTCGAAGCTCTCGCCCGTGTCGTGATCGCGGAATTCCTGGTCCTGGATCCAGAAGTCTGCATACGTGACGTAGCGGTCGAAGATGTTCTGGCCGTACTCCGAATACGACTCGAGGTAGGCCGTCTGGATCTCCTTGCCGATGAATTCCGCGTAGCGCGACGCGAGCACGTCCTTCACGAAGGACAGGTACTTCTGCTCGGTTTCCGGCGGGAACTGCTCGCGTTCGATCTGCTGTTCGAGCACGTACATCAGGTGCACGGGGTTGGCCGCGACCTCGCTCGAATCGAAGTTGAACACGCGCGACAGGATCTTGAACGCGAAGCGTGTCGACACGCCCGTCATCCCTTCGTCCACGCCCGCGTAGTCGCGGTATTCCTGGTACGACTTCGCCTTCGGATCGGTGTCCTTCAGGTTTTCGCCGTCATACACCTGCATCTTCGAGAACAGGCTCGAATTCTCCGGCTCGTGCAGGCGCGACAGCACCGAGAACTGCGACATCATCTTCAGCGTGCCGGGCGCGCAGACGGCCTCGGCCAGCGACGAGTTGCGGATCAGCTTCTCGTAGATCTTGGTTTCTTCCGACACGCGCAGGCAGTACGGCACCTTCACGACGAAGATCCGGTCGAGCAGTGCCTCGTTGTTGCGGTTGTTGCGGAACGCCTTCCACTCCGACTCGTTCGAGTGCGCGAGGATGATCCCGTCGAACGGAATCGCGCCGAAGCCCTCGGTGCCCTTGAAGTTGCCTTCCTGCGTGGCGGTGAGCAGCGGGTGCAACACCTTGATCGGCGCCTTGAACATTTCGACGAACTCGAGCAGCCCCTGGTTCGCCAGGCACAGGCCACCCGAGTAGCTGTACGCGTCGGCGTCGTCCTGCGCGTACTGTTCGAGCTTGCGGATATCGACCTTGCCGACCAGCGACGAGATGTCCTGATTATTCTCGTCACCCGGCTCCGTCTTCGCGATGCCGACCTGCCGCAGGATCGACGGATAGCGGCGCACCACGCGGAACTGGCGGATGTCGCCGTTGTATTCGTGCAGCCGCTTGACGGCCCACGGACTCAGGATGTTCTTCAGGTAGCGGCGCGGAATGCCGTACTGTTCCTCGAGGATCGGGCCGTCTTCGTCGTAGTCGAACAGCCCGAGCGGCGATTCGTTGACGGGCGAACCCTTCAGCGAATAGAACGGCACGCGCTCCATCAGTTGCTTCAGACGCTCGGCGATCGACGACTTGCCGCCGCCCACCGGGCCAAGCAGATAGAGGATCTGCTTCTTCTCTTCGAGCCCTTGCGCAGCGTGGCGGAAATAGGCGACCACCTGCTCGATCACCTCCTCCATTCCGTAGAACTCACGGAATGCGGGATAGACCTTGATGACCTTGTTCGCAAAGATCCGCGACAGGCGCGGCTCGTTGCGGGTATCGATGTGTTCAGGTTCCCCGATTGCTGCCAGCATGCGTTCACCAGCCGTCGCGTACGCGGATGGATCGTTCTTGCAGAGCGCGAGATACTCCTCCAGCGAGAGCTCTTCCTCTCGCGTTTTTTCGAAGCGGTTCGCGAAGCTGCTGTAAATATCCATGCTACCTCCCTCGCCTGAGTCTGAAGACGTGCCTGCCTTCGTACGACTGCGCAGAAGCAAGCGCGTTCGAATTCATCCTAAACCCTTTCTTATTTTTTTTCACGAACTCTTCGTATGAAGTTCGTCATTCTCGACAACACCGCTTGGACAACACATTTCGTCGTTTTACAATCGACGTCCCGAGCCGCAGAAACTGCATCCGTCGCGTCTCGTCGAACAACGGAACGTCTTGTGTGTTGGACACATCCGACGTCGTCACCTCCCCTTCATCCCTATACGTTCGAGCGGTCGTTTGCGACGACACGTTGCGTGCGCCGTTACAAATTTTTTTCGCAGCGCCCTTACGGAAATACCCGTATGACGGATGCGGGAACCTGGCACACAACCTGTGCACGCATCCTTCGATGCAGGCTTCACCCTGCATGCGACGTTGCACGATCGTCATTCATGACGTCGCCATGTCACATTTTCCCGTCGCAGAAACGACGACGCCCGCAGGGCGCGGGCGTCGTTCGTCACCAAATGGGGATAGATGCGCGGCGCGCGCGAATCAGAAGGTTTCCCAATCGTCCGCGTCAGCGGTAGCAGCCGTTTGCGCGGGCGCCGGGGAAGCAGCGGCGGGCTTGCGTACCGGCGCCGCTGCGGCGACGCGTTTCGGCGGTGCGTCGCGATCGTCGCGCGCAGCCGCCTGGACGGGCACCGCAACCGTGGCGGCGGCCGCGCGCGGTGAGTGACGCACTGCAACCGGAGCCGCGCCGCCCGGGCGTGCCGTGTCTTCATCGAGCTGGAAGACCGCGGCCGTTTCACGCAGGCGCCCGGCCTGTTCGTCGAGCGATTGCGCGGCAGCTGCGGCCTCCTCGACGAGCGCCGCATTCTGCTGCGTGACCTCGTCCATCTGCGCGACCGCGCGCGCCACCTGGTCGATCCCGCCGCTCTGTTCCTCGGACGCCGCCGCGATCTCGCCCATGATGTCCGTCACGCGCTGCACCGCACTGATCACGTCGCTCATCGTGCGCCCTGCTTCGTCGACCAGCGTGGAACCCGATCGAATGCGTTCCACCGATGCGTCGATCAGCACCTTGATCTCCTTGGCCGCGGTCGACGACCGCTGGGCCAGGCTGCGCACCTCGCCCGCGACGACCGCGAAACCGCGGCCTTCCTCGCCTGCCCGCGCGGCTTCGACCGCCGCATTCAGCGCAAGAATGTTGGTCTGGAACGCGATTCCTTCGATGATCGCGATGATGTCCGCGATCTTTGCCGAGCTGTCGTTGATCTCGCCCATCGTGCCGACCACCTGGCCGACCACCGTATTGCCCTTGTTTGCAATCTCCGACGCGTTCGCGGCCAGCGAACTCGCCTGGCGTGCATTGTCCGCATTCTGTTTCACGGTGCCGGTCAGCTGCTCCATGCTCGACGCGGTTTCCTGCAGCGCCGCGGCCTGTTCCTCGGTGCGCGACGACAGGTCGATGTTACCGGCCGCGATCTGGCGCGCCGCGGTCGCGATCGACTCGCTGCCGCCGCGCACGGTGCGCACCGTGTCGACGAGCCCGCGCTGCATCTTGCCGAGGCCCTCGAGCAGCTGGCCCATCTCGTCACGGCGATCCACGACGATCGGCCGGCGCAGGTCGCCGGCGGCAATCGCATCGAAATGCGCGAGCGCGTCGGCGATCGGACGGCCGATCGCGCGGCTCAGCGTCAGCCACGACACCACCGCGGCGCCGAAGCCGGCCACCAGCGTGACGATCGCCAGCACGCGCAGCGTGTCGTATACCGATTCCGCGTGATCGAAGCCGGCTTGCGCATCCGTGAACTGGAAGTTGCGCAGCGCCTCGCTTGCCGTCGCGAGGTCGTTGAAGCTCGCCTGGAGCCGCTTCGCGCCGTCGCCGATCCGGTCGGCCTGATTCGCCCCGACCACGCTCGCGAACGCGTCGCACTCGCGCTGCAGCGCCTGCCGCTTCGCGGCGACGTCCTGGGCGATCCGGTCTTCCTCCGGGCCGCGCGGCAACGCGAGGTATTTCTGCCACCACGCGTCGGACTGCGCGCGCATCCCGCGGCTTCGCTCGACTGCGGCGGCCGCGTCGGGCGTGCCGGCCAGGAGTGCCGCACGGTCGAGCGCAAGGCGTTCACGCGCGGCGTAGATATCGGCCACCGACACATCGACCGCGCTCGGCATCTGGTTCGTGAAAATTTCGCGCGTCGCATCGTTCGCGCGCGTCATGCCGTACACGCCAAGCGCGCCGATCACCCCCAGGAGCACCGCCAGAAACGCCATCGTGAGACCGATGCGCGCACGAATCGTCAGGTTTTTGAACACCATCATCCTTCCTGTGTTGCGTCGTGATGGACGGGACGGACCCGTCGCTTCGAAGCATTGCTTCTCCCGATGCATTTACGACCATGCACCGCACAACTTGATGGTGTTTCCGTTATTTTTTCGAATTATTTGTCTGTTTATTACAAATAGCTGAATGAAAAATGCGTGTTTCAGCGCACGTTGGAAGTCAAGGATGGGAGGCGCTCCGCTGCCGGCGAGCGTCGCAGGCAGGCGGCCGGCCGTCGTTGGCGACGAACCGGCCGCGATGCTTGATCAGGCCCTATCCGGCCAGTTCGGCAAGCGTTGGAATCGACGGTTGCGCGCCCGCTCGCGTGACCGACAGCGCCGCTGCACGTTGCGCGAAGCGGATGGCCGTGTCGACGTCCGCGCCGGCCGCGAGCCGTGCGGAAAAGCCGCCGATGAAGGTATCGCCGGCCGCGGTCGTGTCGACGGCCTGCACGGCCGGCGCCGGATAATGCCGCGCCGCGCCATCGGCCGTCAGCGCCAGCACGCCGCGCGCGCCCAGCGTAACCAGCACGTTGCGCGCGCCGCCTGCCTGCAGCACGCGCGCGGCGGCTTCCGCCTCCGCCGGGTCGCGCACCGGCAGCGCGGTCAGCGCGGCCGCCTCGACCTCGTTCGGGATCAGGTAATCGACGAGCGGCAGCCAGCCCTCCGGCAGCGGTGCGACGGCCGGGGCCGGATTGAGCACCACCGTGCGGCCGAGCCGACGCCCGGCCGACAGCGCCGCGAACACCGTGTCCGGCGGCGTCTCGAGCTGGCAGATCAGCACGTCGGCCGACACCAGTGAGGCCTCGTGCCGGGCGACCGTCTCGGTCGTGACCTCGCCGTTGCCGCCCGCGACGATCACGATCGCGTTCTGGCTCGCATCGTCGACGACGATCAGCGCGACGCCGGTCGACGCCGATGCGCTCGTCGCGAGCCCCGCACAGTCGATCCCCTCGGCTTCGAGCCCCGCGCGCAGGGCCGCGCCGTGGGCATCCGCGCCGACGCAACCGATCATCGCGACCTGCGCGCCGAGCCGGGCGGCCGCGACGGCCTGGTTGCCGCCTTTGCCGCCCGCCGCCTGCGCGAACGC
>NZ_VWWH01000077.1:0-35961 GCF_011753045.1 Burkholderia sp. Ap-955 | reverse complement strand
GGCGCCGGCTTGGGCGGCGGCGCGGGCGCGGCGCTGGGCGGCCACGTGTCGCGCAACAACTCGCGTTCCAACGATCATCACCACGGCAACAAGAAGCGCCACAAGCACGACTGACCGGTGGTTCCCCGGCGAGTGTCGACGGCGCCGGGGGGCGCGTGCATGAACGGCGACGGAGGCGGTCAAGCAGTCAATCCGTCTTGCCGTCCCCGGTGATCAGTGCGTTGAGCACCAGATCCGAGATCGTGCGGTAAGCCGCGTCGAAATCGTCGTTTCCCAGCGCACGCTTGCCGAGCACCAGCAGCATCTGGGAGGCGAAATCCGCATACGCCTGCGTGGCGGCCCAGATCAGGAAGAACAGGTGCTCGGCGTCGACCTGCCTGACCTTGCCTTCCTCGATCCAGCGTTCGAGCACCCGGATGTCGTCGCGCAACACCGGAATCAGTTGTTTGCGGATTTCCTTTCCGTAGATCTTGGCCCCGCCGATGATCTCCAGCGCAAACACCCGCGATCCATGCGGGCGATTTCTCGAGAATTCGAGTTTGGCCCGGATATACGCCGACATGGCTTCCGCGGGCTCGCGATCGGGCGCCGCAAACTCCCGCATCCTGCCGAGCCAGTCCCGCAATACGTCGTCCAGCACGCGCTGGTAGAGCGCCAGCTTCGTGGGGAAGTAGTACATCAGGTTCTGCTTCGACAGGCCGGCGGCCGCAGCGATAGTCGCAACGGAACTCCCCTCGAATCCGTCAATGGCAAACGATTCCTCGGCAGCGGCGAGAATGGTCGCCTCGAGCGTGTCGCGCAGCGCTTCGCGCCGGCCGTGAGGCCGACCGGGCGTTCCCGCAGCCGGCTCGGACGGGTGCCTCACGATGCTTCCTCCGGCATGTCGGACGAGCGGCGTCGCCCGCTCAACGCGTGCCTGCTTCAGGATAGGTGATGCGTTCAGGCGTGCGCTCCATGATGACCTTCCCGGCACGGAGCGACAAGCGCACCTTGGCCTGTGTGCGAACCACTTCATAGTCGCAATCCGCGTCGAGGATCAGCAGATTGGCCGGCCGCCCGACAGCGATGCCATAGCGATCGCCCAGGGACATCGCACGGGCGCTGTGCTCCGTCACGAAGTCGAGGCATCGCTGCAGGTCTTCGTAGCCGAGCATGTGACACACGTGCAGGCCGACGTCGAGGATGCGCAGGATGTTGCCGTTGCCGATCGGATACCACGGATCCTTGATCGAATCCTGTCCGAAGCACACGTTGATGCCGGCGCGATCGAGTTCCGCGACACGCGTAATGCCGCGTCGTTTCGGGAAGGTGTCGAAACGCCCCTGCAGGTGGATGCTTTCGGTCGGACACGAAACAAAATGAATTTCCGACCGCTTCAGCAACCGGAAAAGCTTCGAGCAGTAGGCGTTGTCGTAGGAACCCATCGCGGTCGTGTGGCTGGCGGTGACGCGCGTGCCCATCCCGCGAACCCGCGCTTCCTCGGCAAGCACTTCCAGGAAGCGCGAGTGCGGATCGTCGGTTTCGTCGCAATGAACGTCGACCAGGCAGTCCTTGCGCGCCGCGAGATCCATCAGGAACTTGATGGAGCTCACGCCCTGGTCGCGCGTGTTCTCGAAATGCGGAATGCCGCCCACTACGTCGGCCCCCATGTCGATCGCGCGCTCCATCAGTGCACGTCCGTTCTCGAACGACTCGATGCCTTCCTGCGGGAAGGCGACGATCTGCAGATCGATGAGATCGCGTGCTTCGTCCCTGACCTCGAGCATCGCCTTCAACGCGGCAAGCGTGTGATCGGTGACGTCCACGTGCGTGCGCACGTGCTGGATGCCGTTGTCGCGCAACATCCCGATCGTGGTGTGGGCGCGGGCTTTCGTATCCTCATGGGTAATGGTGGCCTTGCGCTGGCCCCACCGCTCGATACCTTCGAACAGCGTGCCGCTCATGTTCCACTCGGGTTCGCCCGCAGTCAGCGTCGCGTCCAGGTGGATATGCGGCTCGACCAGCGGCGGGATGACGAGATTGCTGCCCGCATCGATGACGTCGTCCCCTTGAGACGTCAGCGGCGACGGCTGGAGGCCGATGTCGCGAATCGTGCCCGCATCGATGTCGATCGTGAAGAGGCCGCTACGGCCGCGCAATCTGGCGTTGATGATTTTCATGAGGATTCCTGTGGTTCGGAGGGCGGGAGGGCGCGCAGTGGAGTCATTCACCCTGAACGGACGGCTCGCGCGTGAACGCGCGGGCAATCTGCAGCAGCACGATGTAGGCGGCGGCGGACGCCGCGATGCCGACGATCGGCGCGATCCACGGCGAGGTGTAGGCGAGTCCGGCGCCGATGGCATACGCGGCCAGGCCGACCAGGTTGAAGCGCGGAAGGCGGGCGGCGGCAAGCGACGGGTATTGCCCGCGATGGCGGTACCAGTAGTCCGCCATGATCACGCCGCCGACCGGCGGAATGATCGAGCCGAGCAGCACCAGGAACGGAATCAGCAACTCGTACATCCCGCCGACCGCGAGCACGATGCCGATTGCCGCGCCCACGAGTACGAGCGTGCGGCGCCGTTCGGTGCGCAGCAGATGGCATCCGGCGGCCGCCACGTTGTACATCGTCGGCCCCTGGATGGTCCAGAGATTGAGGCACAGCATCACGACCGCTGCGATCGACAGGCCCTGCAGCATCATCACCTCGACGATGTCGGCTTGCTGATAGACGATCGCGCAGTATGCGCCCGCGATGATCATCAGGCCGTTGCCCGCGAAGAATCCGATCATGCTGGCCCAGACGGCGCTGCGCGCGCTGCGTGCGAGGCGGGTCCAGTTGGTTGCCTGGGTCGCGCCGCTGGCAAAGGTGCCGATGACCATGGTCACGGCGGCCGAGAACGGCATCGGATGAGACGGTGCGATATGCGTGAGGCCGGCCCACCCGCCGATATCGCGGGTGGCGATCCACATCGACATCATCAGGAGAACGAACATCAACGGCACGGAGACGCGCGACAGCATATCCATGCCGCGATAGCCGATGATGGCCGTGATGGAAAATCCGAAGCCGAAGAGGATCATCAGCGGCGTGGTAACGGAGGCCGGCCAACCCAGCAGCTTGACCAATACGATCGCTACCGTCGCGGTTCCCCATGCGTACCAGCCGAGTTCGGCGAAGCCGAGCAGGAAATCGGACAGCTTGCTGCCGACTTCCCCGAAGCAGAATCGCCCCATCAGTACCGCGTTCAGGCCGCTGCGGGCGGCAATCAGCGCAAGCGACGCCGCATAGGCGGCGAGCAACAGGTTTCCGATGACGGCGATCTGGATCATGCTGACGACGTCGAACGCGACACCGATCTTGCCGCCGGCAAACATCGTTCCCGTGAAGAACGTGAAACTCAACAACACCATCGTGATGGACAGAAATCCGGTGCGTTTCTCGAGCGGGACTTCGCTCAGCGAGAATTCGCCGTGATCCGATTCGTCCATCGGGCTTGCATCCCGGTTCGTGGGCATCTTGTCTCCCGTCAGCGCTTGGGTTGGGTCTGAATGGGGTTACGGGGGCCGTGCTTGGATGGGTGACGCTCTGTTTCAGCGCGTCATTCTCTCAGTCCAAAATTTTTACAACGGTAAAAATTTCGTCCGAGTGGATGGTGGGAACATGCACCGGGCCGGTGTGGTTCACGCGCAAGGCGTGTCGTGTATCGGCCGATCCGGCGTTTTTTGCTCGCTTGCCTCCGTGAAATTGCCGTGCTAATTTTTCATGAAATTTCTCGGCGTAAATTTCACGGGAGTCCGCATGTTCGTGCAGTCCGACCGTCACGTCGCAAGCTACTACGCCGGCACCTACCCGGCGCCGATCCCGCATCGTCCGGAGCTGGACGAACGCATCGACGCCGACGTGCTCGTCGTCGGCGCGGGTTTCAGCGGGCTGCATACGGCGTTGCGCCTGGCGCTGGCCGGCAAGCGCGTCGTCGTGCTCGAAGCGAGCCGCGTCGCGTGGGCTGCGTCGGGCCGCAACGGGGGGCAGGCGCTGCTCGGCTGGTCGTGCGACATGCAGCCGCTCGAGGATTCGCTCGGCCGCGACGGCGCGCGCCTGCTGTGGGACAGCATGCGCTGGGCCGCGGCCGAGGTGCGCGAACTGCCCGCGCGGCACGGTTTCGACATCGACTACCGGCCCGGCAGCCTGTGGGCGGCCGTGCGGCCGCGGCGTGTCGCGATGCTCGAGCAGGCGCGTGACGAGGCGGCCGAACGCTGGGGCTACGATCGGCTGCGCGTGATCGGCCGTGACGAGATGCCCGAATGGATCGGCGGCACGCGTTACCTTGCGGCACTGCACGATCCCGAGGCCGGCCACCTGAATCCGCTGAAACTCGCGCTCGGCCTCGCCCAGACGATCGAGCGCACGGGCGGCCGCATCTTCGAGCAGAGCCGCGTGCTCGACTGCCGCGAGACGGCCGGCGGCCACGTCGCCCGCACGGCACGCGGCGAAGTGCGCGCGGACGTGCTCGTGCTGGCCTGCAACGCGTATGTCGACCGGCTCGATCGCGATCTCGCGCGCCGCCTGCTGCCGGTCGGCACGTACCAGGTCGCGACCGCGCCGCTCGCATCCGACGTCGCCCGTTCGCTGCTGCCGCAGAACAGTTGCGTGATCGACAACCAGTTCGTGCCCGACTATTTCCGCCTGAGCCCCGACAATCGGCTGCTGTTCGGCGGCGGCTGCACGTATCTCGGCGGCATTCCGGCCGATATCGCGGCGGCGACGCGCCCGCACCTCGAACGCGTGTTCCCGCAACTGGCCGGCGTGCCGCTCGATTACGCGTGGGGCGGCCATATCGACATCAGCATGCGCCGCACGCCGGACATCGGCCGCCACGGGCAGCGTTTCTGGCTGCAGGGGTTTTCGGGGCACGGCGTGCTGCCGACGCTCGCCGGTGCGCGTGCGGTGGCCGACGCGGTGCTCGGCGACGAACGCCTGCTCGCGCAGTACCAGCGCATCCGCAACCCGCGCTTCCCCGGCGGCGACCGGCTCGCCGCGCCGCTGGAAGCGATCGGCAAGGCCTGGTACCGTCTGCGCGATACCGTCTGACTGCACCGGAACCCACCATGAATGAACAGGAAGAGATAGAAAGCCTGGCGATCCTGATCCGCGACCTGCGCAAGCATCGCAAGGTCACGCTCAACGATCTCGCGGAACGGATCGGCCGCTCGGTCGGCTTTCTGTCGCAGGTCGAGCGCGGGCTGTCGCGCCCGACGGTGGCGGATCTCACCGCGATCGGCGAGGCACTCGGCGTGCCGACCACCTATTTCTACAGCCTGAGCAAGCCGCGCAGCGTACCGTGGGTCACGCGGCCCGACGAGCGGCGCACCGTGTATTACGCGGCCGGCATTACCGACATCCTCGTGTCGCCGAACATGCGCTCGCGCTTCTCGATCCTCGAAAGCCATCTCGCGCCCGGCGCGAGCAGCGGCGAGCGGCCCGTCGACGACAGCGACGAGCAGGGTGGTTTCGTGCTCGAAGGAGAACTGACGGTCTGGATCGATGGCGACGATACGCCCGTCACGCTCGGCCCGAACGACGCATTCCAGCTTCCCGCGCATAAGCGCTTTCGTTATGCCAATTTGACCGATGCGCCGACGCGCGTGATCTGGGTATTCACCTGAGTTGTTGGTGCGGCATGCGGTCGGGGGGAAGCCGCGCCGCGGCCGTTGTTTGCAGTCCTGATCTGTAAGAGGCGTGCGACGTCATGCATGCCGCATGAATCCGGTTCGCCGCATCGCGGCACCGCCATACAAGACATGGAAAGGATGAGACATGGCTGACGTCGTTCCCGCGCTGGTCGCCGAGGTCCGCGCATTCCGGCAGGCACACCCGGAGATCCGTTATGTCGACCTGATCTGCCTCGACCTGCCCGGGCATTTCTACGGCAAGCGCTACCCGATCGATGCGCTCGAGAAGGTGGCGGCCGGCTCGCTGCTGAAGCTGCCGCAGAACTGCATCCTGCTCGGCACGCAGGGCGGGCTCTACAAGATCGGCGACTACTGTTTCAACGACGGCGATCCGGACGCCGTGCGCCGGCTGATCCCCGGCACGCTGAAGCCGGTGACCTGGGAGAAGCAGCCGCTCGGCCAGATGCTGATCACGACGGACGGCACCGATGCGCCGGTCGAGTTCGAGCCGCGCGAGGTGCTCGCGCGCGTGCTGAAGCGGCTCGCGCGGCGCGGCATCCGGCCGGTCGTCGCGTTCGAGCTCGAGTTCTACCTGTTCGCCGCGCAGCTCGAAGCGGGGATGCCGAAGTATCCGCGCGACCGCCTGTCCGATGATCGCGACGATCAGCCGAACATGCATATTGAGCGCCTGTCGCGCTTCTCCGACGTGCTGCACGAGATGGTCGACGTCGCGTGCATGCAGGGAATCGACGCGACCGTGATCACCGCCGAGCTCGGGCCGGGCCAGTTCGAGATCAACTTCGGCCATTGCGACGACGGGTTGCGCGCGGCCGACTGGTCGGCGATGTTCTGCCGCAGCACGCGCGGCGTCGCGTTGCAGCACGGCTATCGCGCGAGCTTCATGGGCAAGCCGTACCTGCATGCGCCGGGCAGCGGGATGCACGTGCACGTGAGCCTCTACGACGATGCGGGGCGCAACCTGCTCGCGGCGGACGGGCAGCGGCCGCTGCGGCACGCGGTGGCCGGCTGCCTCGCGCTGCTGCCGCATTGCATGCCCGTGTTCGCACCGAATCACAATGCGTTCCGGCGTTACGGTTCGATGGTGAATGCGGCGAGCCGCGCGAGCTGGGGCTTCGAGGATCGCGATGCGTGCATCCGGATTCCCGAGTCGGATGCGCGCAACCTGCGGATCGAGCACCGGCTCGCGAGTGCGGACGCGAACCCGTATCTGGTGCTCGCGGCGATTCTCACCGGGATGGAGCACGGGCTCGACGCGAAGCTCGAGCCGATCGCGCCGCTCAACGAGGATCGCGGTAGCGGGATCGACTTTCCGAAGGAGATGCTGTCGGCCGTCGCGTCGATGCAGGATCACGCGGCCGTGCGCGAGGGGCTCGGCCGCGAGTTCGTGATGGTGTATTGCGAGAACAAGCGGCAGGAGGAGCTGGACTTCCGCAATGAGATCGGGGCGCGGGAGTATCGGTGGTTTCTGTGATCGAATGCCATCGCTTGCGCGTCTTGTCAGTCCCGCGCCTGCATCATCGGCAGGCCCGCTCCCCACGCGTTCGCGAGCGCTTCGATTTCTGCGACCGGATCGACCTGTCGCGCGGCTTCGTGCGTGTCATTGCCGAACAGCCGGTGAGCGAACTCGCGTGCACGTAGCGTGATCGCCGAGGTTTTCCGGGTGCGCCGCAGCGTGAACGCGGCGAGCGCTGCGTCGGGGTCGTTGCTTTGTCCATGCTCGTCGAGGCAGCGGGCGAGATGCCATGCGTCCTCGAGCGCCTGGCATGCGCCTTGTCCGGAGGTGGGGAGCGGCGCGTGCGCGGCATCGCCGATCAGCAGCACATTGCCGCGGTGCCATACGTCGACGGGATCGAGATCGTGCACGCGGATCTTCGCGATGGTGCCCGGCGGTGTCGCGCGCATCACATCCGCGATGGGCGCGGGCCACCCGTCGAAGAGCCGTTCCAGCAGCGGGCCGGGATCGTCTGGCGCCCCATCGTCGCTATCGTCGATTTCAGCCTCGGCGCGGGCCGCTGCCCAGTACATGCGATGCCGGTCCAGTGCGACGATGCCGAATCGTTCGCGCTGGCCCCAGTAGTCGAATATCGATACTTCGTCGACCAGCGGTACGGCGTTGTGCGCCACGCCGATCCAGTTGACGAATCCCTGATAGACGGGCGTGGCCTTGCCGACCACGTAGCGTCGCGCGACGGAGTTCATGCGGCCGTCTGCGCCAATCACGAGCTCTGGAGTGATCGCCACGCCGTTGTCGAAGCGAACGACCGCGCGCCCATCGGTGCCGGTGTCGATCGTCGTCGCGCAGTGGCCGAAGCAGACTTCGATGCCGTGCGCGGCGACGTGCCGCGCCAGCACGGCCTGCAGGTCGCGCCGCAGGATCGAGCGCGTCGGGAAACCCATGTGGCGGTCGAGTTCGCCGATATCGACGCGCTTGAACGGGGTGCCGTGCCGGTCCATGCACCGCATCGCGCGCAAGTGGCCGCTCACCTCTACGACGTCCGGCAGCAGGCCGAGTTGCTCGAGCACGAAGCCGGCATTCGGCCAGAGCACGACGCCGGCGCCCATCGTCGTCTCGGATGGCCTGCGCTCGTAGAGCCGTATCCGGTGCCCCTGCCGGCCAAGCGCAAGCGCGGTGCTCATGCCGGCGACGCCGGCGCCGAGAATGGCGATATCCATGTTGATGCTCCCATAGGTTCGTGCGCGTGCTCGAGTCGGCGCGGGTTCGCGCGTCGGCGACCACGCCTTGACTGGATCCGCATCGTAAATTACGGTCCCGAACGGGATAAGCCGAGAAAAGCGGCGAGCTTTGATACCTGAAACGGGATAATGATGCGCAGCAAGCTGGATCTGAACGCGGTGCGCGTGTTCGTGTCGGTCGTCGACGAAGGCAGCTTTGCCGGCGCCGCGCGCGTGCTGTCGATACCCGGTTCCAACGTGAGCCGCCATGTGGCGCAACTGGAGTCGAGGCTCGGCGTGCGTCTGCTGGAGCGCAGCACGCGACACCTTCGGATGACGGAGGCCGGGCGCCTGCTGCACGAGCGCGCAAAGCCGATGCTCGATGCGCTGACGCTTGCCGAATTCGAACTGACCTCGCAGCAAACGGAGCTGCGCGGCGTGCTGAAGCTTTGCGTACCCGGCGAAATCGGGCCGCGCATGCTCGGCCCGATCGTCGCGGAATTCGCGAGCCGCCATCCGCGTGTCGAAATCGATTGCGATACGAGCCTCGCAGGCGTATCGACGTTGCGCGACGAGTTCGACCTGTCGATCATCGTCAATCGCGGCAAGCTGGACGACAGCACGTTCGTCGTCAGGCCGCTCGTGAGCTTGCCGAGCGTCGTCGTGGCCGCGCCGTCGCTGATCGAGCGCACGGGCATGCCGACCCGGACGGAGCAGCTCAGGCAATTGCCGTGCATCACGACGCTGAGCACGCTGAAAGGGCAACCGTGGCAGTTCACCGACGGTGACGGGCGGATTCACAAGATTCCGGTCGCGAGCCGGTATCGCGTCAATAGCGGCGAGATGGCTGGGCTGGCGGCGGTGAACGGGATCGGCTTCGCAATTCTCGTCGAACGCGGATGCGCGGCCGAGCTGGCCGCCGGGCGGCTGGTGCGCGTGCCGCTGGAGATGACGCCTGCGCCGCTCGAACTGCTGGCTGCCTATTCGAGCCGCAATTCCGTCAATGCGAAGATCCGTGAGTTGCTGCAGTTGATGCAGGCGCGTCTTGCGGCAGGGGTGGCGATGCCGTCATGACGATCGTTTCGGCAATGCGCGCCAGTAGCGCACTTCTTCGATTGGCGCACCGTCGATCTCGAACGTCTTGATGTCGTCTTCGGCAACGAAACCCTCGCGTTCATAGAACGCCCGTGCACGATGGTTCTTCACCAGCACCCAGAGCGACACCCATTCATGGCCCGAGTCATGCAGCGCACGGCATGCATGGTCGACCAGCGCCGTGCCGACGCCTTGCCCGCAATGCGCCGGATGCAGGTAGATCGCTTCGATTTCGCCCCAGGTGCGATCCTTGTCGGTGTCGCGGGTCGGACCATACGCGATCCAGCCGGTCGGCCCGCTCTCCGTAAACGCGAGCGCGACACGCGGCCGCCCGGCGTCGAGCGCATGGCGCCACGAAGCGGTGCGCTTTTCGACTGACAGGCCGGCAAGGAACGCGGCCGGCATGATGCCCGGGTAGGTAGCCTGCCACGATGCGACGTGGATGGCGGCGATGGCCGGGGCATCGGCGGGCGTGGCAGGGCGGATGTCGATGTTCGTCGTGTTCGGTGTCATGTGTGCGCCGCCTGATCGGTTGCCGTATGCCGCGCCGTCGCGCGCGGGATTCAATTCGCCGGATCCAGGCTGCCTTCTATCGCGAAACGGTAGTTGATATCCAGCTGAGATGCATCACCCGGCACGTCGGTTTTCTTCAGCACGAATTCGAACGCAGGCTCGAACCAGCCGTTGCGCGGCACTTCACCACCGAGGATCTCGACGTCGTACCAGCCGTTGTCGATTTCAATCACGGGCCTGCCCGGTTCGCGGTAACGCGCGAGCAGCGCATTGACCGTTACATCGTTGAAGCGTTCGAGAATTCGCCACGTGTAGAGCATGATCGAACCATGTTCGACGCGCAGCACGTACCCGCCGCGCCGATGCTGCAGGCGGCTTCCCGTCTTCAGCAATTCGGGTGTGTCGCCATCCAGCGTGAAGATGACCGTGTACGGATGGTTCTCGATGCCGGCCAGCGGAACGACGACCCCTTCCAGCACGGCGCGCTCGCCGCTGTCGCTCGTGGTGAACGCCGTCGCGACGTCGTCCGGCAGCCCGTGCTGTTCCTTGAAGCGCCTCAGCAGCAGGAGATCGCCGACGAGAAAATAGTCGACCAGATCGTTGAGGACTTCGGAGAATTCATGTCGCATCGCTGCTCCTTTCGTGGTGCCGAAGCGCAGGGACCGCAAGTGCATGAAGCGCCGCGTCGCGAAACGCTTCGCGGCGCGGCACGCACGACGCCCTTAGTCGCCGAGCTTCGACGTCACGCAACCCGTGCTCGTGCACTCACGTTCACGCTCGCGCAGGAACGACAGGCGCGACTGCGTCATGTCGGTCGCGCACTGGAGATCCACGAGGTAGCCGTTGTTGCGCGTCTCGCTGCACTGGGCGTCGCGCTGCTTCAGCCACGCGAGCTGGCCGGCCTTTAGCGTCGCCTGCTGGTCGCTGCTCAGTTGCTTGCGCAGGCGGCCGTACTCGTCATTGAGGTCACGGTCGGTCTGCGAGAATTGCGTGCTGCTGCAGTACACCTGGTCGAACGCGCTGTGCGGCTTCGCGCAGCCGGCGGCGTGTGCGGTGAACGGAACGGCAAGCGCGAGCAGCGCGCAGGATGCGAGCAGATGCTTCATTTTCATGGTGATGCTCCTGACTGGGTGAAAACCGTTGGGCCCGACGGGCGTGATCGTTGTTTATTGCGGTGTCGTGCACGCGTCGATGCCGCCGGCGATCGCGGTGGACAGTTTCTGGATCGTCTCGCGACGCGCCAGCCGTGCTTCCTCGTCCGGATTGACGATCACGCCGGCCTCGACGAGCACCGCCGGAATCGGCGCGGTGCGCAGCACGACGAGATCGTCGAAGCGGTGGATGCCGAGTGGCGGGTCGATCAGCGGGCGATTCTCGCCGCGGATCGGCTGCGCGTGATACAGCGACGGCCGCTCGCCGGACGCGACCAGCCGCTCGGCGATCGCCTTCGCGCAACGCAGGCTTTCCGCATAGTGCGGGTTGCGTTCCGACACGAACACCGAGAAGCCGCGGAATTCGCGCTGCCGGCCTGCATCGATGAACTGCTGCTGCATCGAGTCGTGATGGATCGACACGAACAGGTTCGCGTCGGGAGCCTGCGTCGAACGCTGGTCGAGCGCGATCTCGCGGCCGTCGGCCGACGTGCGCAGCACGCGGTCGCCGTGCGCGGCGAGTTTCTCGGCAACCGCCGCGGACAGGTCGAGGTTGTACAGGTATTCGACGCGGCCGCTCGCGCCGGTGGAGCCCGGGTGCGTCGGCGTATGGCCGGTGTCGACGACGATGTAGCGCCCTGAGGTGGGTGCGGTGTCGGCCGCATGCAGCGCCAGCGGCGCGCCGAGCAGCGGGGCGCAGGCGAGCACGCGCGCGGCGGCGCGCACGAGCGGGCGAAGGCGTCGGATGGTTCGGTTCGTCATTGTTGTTGTCGAGGAGGGCATACGGCGCGTCGGACGGCGCGGCACCGTCGGCCTGCTCAAGGCAGTCGGAATGTCGGGCGATTATAGCGGGTGGCGACGGCGCCGGCCCGTCGATTCCTTCCCGGGCGGACGCGCGTCGCGCGATGCCTGCTAGCGCTCGAACCGGAACGACGACACGCTGTGCATCGTCGCGTCGTCGGTGCCGACGATACCCTGCGTATTCGCGACGGCCGCGCGCTTGCCGTTGCTCAGCACGGCCCAGTAGCAGTCGCCGCCGGCCGCGTGGAAGCCGGTTTCCGGATCGCTGATACCGCACGTGATCGTCGCGCGCATGCCGCGCCAGCCGACGCCGGAGAAGCGTTCGACCGCTTGCGGCGTGCCGCGACCGTACGTCGACATCCATTTGCCGTCGTCCTGCCGCTCGAAGCCGGCTTCCTTTTCCGCAACGGGTTCGAGCGCGCCATCGACGATCTCGAACGCGATGAAATAGCTGCTGTTCGTCATGTTGCGGCCGACGATCGCGACGCAGCGGTCGCCGCCGATTTCGGGGCACGGCTTCTTGATCTGGCGGTTCCCGAGGTACTCGAACGAGATGCCGAGCGCCGGATCGCGATAGGTTTTCCAGCCCGCGTGTTTCACTTGCTTCAGCGCTGCCGTCCGGTCGCGGTAAGCGGTGGCGATGCAGGCTGCATCGGCGCACGCATCGCGTTGCGCGAGCCATGCGCGTTGCGACCGGACGACGGCCTGCTGGTCGGCTGCAATGCCGATCGCGCCGTAGTAGGCGCTTGCCAATGCGCTGTCGGCGGACACGAGCGCCTTGTCGCTGCAGATCAGGCGCTCGGTGCGCGTCTTCGCGCGCGAGCAGTCGATGCTGTCGGCGTGGGCCGACAGCGAGAGGCCGATGGCGGCCAGCGTGAGACCCAGGCGAATACCGAACATGGATCGCTCCTCATCGGGTTGGAATGGCGGCTGTCACGCCGCCGTCACGTGACGCAGCGGCGCACGCGGTTCGTGAAGCCTTGAACCCGTGCGCCGTGCAGCGAGATACGGCGACGTGAAATCAGCGATTGATTTCGTTCGCCGAGATCAGCTCGGCCACCAGCACCTGCGCGGGCCCTTGCAGGTAATACTCGTGATCGAGCGGTTCACGCAGTTTCATGAACGTTTCCGCGCCGATCTGCATTGTTTCGCCCGCGTGCATGCGCGCACCGCTTTCCAGCAGGTAGTGCATCACGTTGTTGAAGATGCCCGAGTAGCGTTCGCCTTCGTGATGACCTTGCGCGAGCGCGGCGAAGTCGGGCAGGCCGAACACGTCGGCGCCATAGGTGCGCATCCACACGCCTTCGACGCCTTCGACTTCGTATTTCACGAAGCCGCAGAAGAACAGGTTCAACGGGATATCCCGCAGCACTTCGAGGCTTTCCTCGCCGAGTTCCTTCGCGTTGAAGACGCCGGCCGGCAGCGACGTGTGCGCGTGCTCGTTCAGCACCGCGAGTCCGTTCTGTTCGGCGAGCGCGCCGGCAATGGCCGCCAGCGCGACATACTGGTCGAGCGGATTCGCTTCGTGCCCGGCGTAGTAGAGGATCACGTGGCTGCGGCTCGCGCGCACCTGCTGCTTCAGGTCCTGCCCGTAGTGGGCCGGCGCGACACACGCTTCCAGGGCCTCGGACGGATAGGGCGAGTCGAAGCCGACGAGCCGGACGACGTGGTTGCCCCAGCCGGCGAGCCCGAATACCTGCTCCAGTGTCGGCTCGGTCTCGACGCGCGCCTGCTTCATGCTCGGGTGGTACGTGCGCAGCGCGGCCGTCAGCGCGGCGATATCGACCTGCAGCGGGCCGTCGAAGACGACCGTCACGCTCAGCGGATGCTCGACGTCGGGCGCCGCGACCAGCGCGACCGGGTTTTCGGGTTCGTCTTTGCGGCCAAAGAATCGGGAAATCAGGCTCATCGGATGATGTTCGTGTCGAAGCCGTTTCAGGGAGGAGTGCCCCGCTCTCTCGGTCGGGGCGCGCCGTCGGGGTGACGGCCGCCCGTAGTTTCCCCGGGTTCGGCGAATCTGGCAAATACGCGGTGCATGCCGGGACGGCGCGGCGATCGCGCGTTCGGACGCATTCGAGGGGGGGGAGGTGGCGCAGACGAGCCGGGCCGTGCGGCCCGTGGTCGCCGGTCAGTGCGGCAGCGCTTCGGCTTCGGCCCAGCGCTTGAACGAGTCGAGACGCCGGCGCGTCTGCACGAGGTAGAACGCGCCGATCAGCGGTTCGAGCAGCCAGCGCAGCCAGGCCGGCTGGGCGCGGAAGTGGTACGTGAATTTCACCTCGGTCGTGCCGGGCGTGTGCTCGGTGAAGTTCCAGCTGCCGCTGAAGCGTTCGAGCACTTTCGGCCCGTCGACCATTTCGACGGCGGCGACCTGCGGCGGACGGTACGAGATGTAGCGCGACACCATCGTCGCGCCCGACTGGCTGCGGCAGAACGCATCGACGCCGACGTCGGCCGTCATGCCGTCGAGCAGGTAGGCGTCGGTGAGGAAGCTGTCCCACACGAGCCGCCGCGCATAATCCTGCGACCACGTGAAGAGGCGTCTGCGATCGACGCCGACGGTGCGGCTGACTGAGATCCTCATGATGGCGGGCGCCCTGGCGCGGAGTGGGATGAAATCGAGTGTACCGCGCCAATAACCGGTGTTTCGTCAGACTTCGTCAAGTCGAGGATGGGCTCGAACGCGCTCGATTGACCCACCCCGGGATTTCCCCTAGGATTCGTTTCAACCCTTCGGGAAAGACCCGAAGCGTTTCAATCTCTTGAGGGAGCCTCATGAGTACGCAACAGAACCAGCGCTTCGACGCGCTCGTTTTCATTGGTCGTTTCCAGCCTCCGCATCGTGGTCACCTGAACGTGCTGAAGTCGGCACTGAGCCGGGCCGAGCGCGTGTGCGTGCTGATCGGATCGACCGACAAGCCCCGCACCATAAAAGATCCATTCTCGTTCGACGAGCGCCGCCAGATGCTGGCTTCGCTGCTCGACGCGTCCGAGCGCGACCGCGTCACCATCGCGCCGTTGCAGGATTCGACCTACAACGACGGCGACTGGGTGCGCTGGGTGCAGGACGCCGTCGCGTCTGCGCTCGGTGATATCGCGCAGCGCAAGGTCGGGCTGATCGGCCACGAGAAGGACGCCACGTCGTATTACCTGCGGATGTTCCCGCAATGGGAGCTCGTCGACGTCGACGCGACGGAAGACATTTCCGCCACCGAGATCCGCGACCAGTATTTCGCCGAACGCACCAACAGCTTCGTGCAGTGGGCCGTGCCGGAACCCGTGTTCGGCTGGCTCGAGCGTTTCCGCACGCAGCCGGAATTCGCGCAGCTGAAGTCGGAAGCCGAATTCATCGCCGGGTATCGCAAGGCTTGGGCGGCGGCGCCGTATCCGGTCACGTTCGTGACGGTCGACGCGGTGGTCGTGCACTCGGGCCATATCCTGCTCGTGCGCCGCCGCAGCGAGCCGGGCCGCGGCCTGTGGGCGCTGCCGGGCGGGTTCGTGAACCAGGACGAGCGGCTCGACGCGGCCTGTATCCGCGAGCTGCGCGAGGAAACCGGCCTGAAGCTGCCGGAGCCCGTGCTGCGCGGCTCGATCAAGGATCGCCAGGTGTTCGATCACCCGACGCGCTCGCTGCGCGGCCGCACGATCACGCATGCGTGCCTGTTCAACTTCCCGACCGGCGAGCTGCCGCGCGTGAAGGGCAGCGACGATGCCGACAAGGCGCGCTGGGTGCCGCTCAACGAATTCGCGCAGATGCGCAGCGTGATGTTCGAGGATCACTTCGACATCGCGTATCACTTCCTGGGGAAGCTGTGATCCGCTGATTCCCCGCATTCCGTCCGCCGCGACAGACGCGGCGGCACTTCAACGGCCTAGAGGAGCTCTAGCCATGCAAAACGATCTCGGCGGCTTTGCCGCGGTTCTCGCCAATCCGATCCTCAACACGGATTCGTACAAGGCTTCCCACTTCCTGCAATATCCGCCCGACGCGTCGGCGATGTTCTCGTACGTCGAATCGCGCGGTGGCCGCTACGACCGCACGGTGTTCTTCGGCCTGCAGATGCTGCTGAAGGAATATCTGTGCAAGCCGATCACGCACGCGATGATCGACGAAGCGCGCGATTTCTTCACGGTGCACGGCGAGCCGTTCAACGAGGCAGGCTGGCGCTATATCGTCGAACGCTACGACGGCTACCTGCCGGTGAAGATCCGCGCGGTGCCCGAGGGTTCGGTCGTGCCGGTGCACAACGTGCTGATGACGGTGGAATGTGACGACCCGCAGGTGTTCTGGCTCGCGTCGTACCTCGAGACGATGCTGCTGCGCGTGTGGTATCCGGTGACGGTCGCGACGCGCAGCTGGCACCTGCGGCAGACGATCCGCCGCTTCCTGGAAAAAACCGACGACGATCTCGCGCAACTGCCATTCAAGCTGCACGACTTCGGCGCGCGCGGCGTGTCGAGCGCGGAGTCGGCCGCGATCGGCGGCGCGGCGCACCTCGTGAACTTCATGGGTTCGGACACGGTACTTGGCGTGCTGGCCGCGAATCGCTTCTATCGGGAGCCGATGGCCGCGTACTCGGTGCCGGCGGCCGAGCACAGCACGATCACGTCGTGGGGCCGCGAACACGAAGCCGATGCGTACCGGAACATGATTCGCCGCTTCGGCCTGCCCGGTGCGATCGTGTCGGTCGTGTCGGACTCCTATGATCTGTTCGCGGCGCTCGATCTGTGGGGCGGCGAGCTTCGGCAGGCCGTGCTCGATTCCGGCGCGACACTGGTCGTGCGGCCCGATTCGGGTGACCCGGTGGCGATCGTGCTGCAGACCGTGCGCGCGCTCGATGCATCGTTCGGCTCGACCGTGAACGGCAAGGGGCGGCGCGTGCTGAATCGTGTGCGCGTGATCCAGGGCGACGGCGTCGACGAGTTGTCGATCGAAGCGATTCTGTCCGCGCTCGACGACGCAGGCTATGCGGCCGGCAACGTCGTGTTCGGCATGGGCGGCGGGCTGCTGCAACAGGTGAACCGCGATACGCAGCGCTTTGCGATGAAGTGCTCGGCGATCCGGCGCGGCGGCGTGTGGCACGACGTCTGCAAGGATCCGGTCACCGATCAGGGCAAGCGCTCGAAGAAGGGGCGGCTCACGCTGCTGCGCAGTTTCCGCACCGGCGAGTACCGGACGACGACGCTACCCGCCGCGTGGGACGACCGGATGCTGGAAGGCGAGTGGGAGGACGCGCTGGAAACGGTGTTCGATACGGGGCGCCTGCTCGTCGATACGTCGTTTGCGGAAGTGCGGGCGAGGGCGCACGCGGGGGAGGTGTGAAGCGGGCGGCGGGGCATCCCGCCGCCTCGTTCCAGCTCAGGCGGCGCGCGTGACGAGCGTGCGCAGTACGGCGTCTGCGTCGAGGTTCCCCTTCAGGACATCCGCAGGCGCCGACGCGAAGTCGATCCAGCCTTCATTGAAGCCGTCGAGCATGCGCATGCGCGGTTCCGGGTAGCGCATCTGCTGCCTGTCGAACAGGCCGGCCCATGTGTCGCGGGGGACGGCCTCGGCTTGTACGGGGCGCCCGAGCACGCGGGCGAACGCGGCGGCCAGGTCGTTCGGGCTGACGCGCCGCGGTCCTTCGAGTTCGACGATGCGCGCGCCGGACCACTCATCCTGCAGCAGGGCCGCGGCCGTGCGGCCGACGTCTTCGGTGGCAACCATCGGCACCGGCCGGTCGAGCGGCTGGAGAAAGCTGTGGATCACGCCGGTGTCGCGCGCGGTCGCGACATCCCATGCGGCGTTTTCGAGGAACCACGCGGGGCGCAGGAACGCGACGGGCATCGGCAGGTCACCGAACGCCTGCTCGATCATCGTCAACTGCGTCAACAGGTTCACCTGCGTCGCCTGCGCGCCGATCGTCGACAGGCAGACGACCTTGCGCGGCCGCGCGGTGCGCAACGCCGCGCCGACGGCGTCGATTACATTGCGCGTTTCGGGGAATCCGGGTGACGGATCGAAGCAGGGCGGCAGCAGCACGAATACGCCGGCCGTGTTCGAGAAGGCCGCTGTCAGCGCGGCGGTGTCGGTCATGTCGGCGAGTGCGACGTCGCAGCCGCGCGCGGCCCACGGCGCGGCGCGGTTGGCGTCACGCGCGACGGCCCGGACGGGCTGGCCCGCGATGAGCAATGTCCGGGCGAGCGCGCCGCCGACCTGTCCGGTGATGCCGGTAATGGCGTACATGATTCGAAATCCTCATCGAGAAGTGGAGAAGCGGCATGCCGGAACGACCGGGCTTGCCGTCGCGATGCATCGGGTTGCATGATAGAGAGCGGCGATTCCTGATGGAATCGAATCCATGTCATTTGATTGGTGATCTTTTGTCATGAGTGAAATCATGAGCATCGATGGGCGGATCCTGGCGAATGTGGGCGTGCTCGCCGCGATCGTCGAAAGCGGCAGCTTCGCGCGCGCGGCCGACGCGCTCGGCCTGTCGCCGTCCGGTGTCAGCCGGGCCGTGGGCCGGCTTGAGGCGCGGGTCGGCGTACGGCTGCTCGATCGCACGACGCGCTCGGTCACGCTGACGGACGAGGGGCGTCGCCTGTACGAGGACATCGGCCCGCTGCTCGCCGGCATCGGCGACGCGGTCACGCTGGCCGCCGGTTCGGCCGCGGCCGTGCGCGGCAGGCTGCGCGTGAATGTCGACGCGTATTTTTCGCGGCGGGTGCTCGCGCCGCATCTCCCCGCGTTCCTGGCGCGCCATCCCGATCTGTCGCTTGAACTGGCGGCGCGCGAGCAGCTCGGCGATCTGGTCGCGGAAGGATTCGACGTCGCGGTGCGGTTCGGCGAACCGCCTTCGTCGTCGCTGGTGGCGCGCAAGCTGCTGGAGACGCGAGCTGTGACGGTCGCCGCACCTGCGTACGTGAAACGATACGGGCGTCCCGAGGCGCCAGCCGACCTCGTCGGCCATGCGTGCATCCAGATGCGCAACACGCTGACCGGCCAGCCGCTCGAATGGGTCTATCAGCTCGGCCGCAAGCGCGTGCCCGTGAAAACGACGGGCAGGCTGCTCGTCAACGATGCCGGCACGATGCTCGGCGCATGTCTGGCCGGCGTCGGCATCGCACGCTTCAAGGCGAGCGGGGTGGCGGGGCTGATCGAACAGGGGCGGCTCGTCGAGCTGCTTGCGGATTGGCGCGGCGAGGCGTTCCCGCTGTTCGCGTACTACCCGTCGCGCCACTTGCCGCCCGCGAAGGTGCGGGCGTTCGTCGATTTCGTCGCGGAAATCGTGGCGGCCGGCAGCTAGCGCGCTCGCCTGCCTGCGGTCATGATTCGCGGGCGAGTACGTGCCCGGTCGTGTCCGCCGCGCGCACTGCCTCCATCGCCCGCGCCAGCGCATCGAACACCGCCGGCCCCTTGCAGCGCGACACGTTGAAACGCAGGTACGACGTCGCGCTGTGCGACGCGCTGAACACGTTGCCGGGCGCGAGCACCACATCGTGGTCCAGCGCATGGCGCGCGACACGCGCGGCGTCGAGCCCGTCGGGCAACTCCGCCCACACGAACAGGCCGCCGCGCGGCTCCGTCCAGATCCGCAGCCCGGCGCGCGTGACGCGCCGGAGCGTTTCGCCCATCGCGTCCGCGAGGCGCGTGCGCAGGCTGTCGACGTGGCGCCGGTACGTGCCGTCGACGAGCAGCCGGTGTACGACGTTCGCGCCGATCTGCGCATGACCGAACGACGTCGCGAGCTTCAGGTCGACGAGCGCCTCGATCCATTCCGGGCGCGCGGCGACGTAGCCGCAGCGGATCGCGGCCGACAGCGTCTTCGAGAAGCTGCCGATCGACACGACGCGCGACAGCCCGTCGAAGGCCGCGAGGCGCGGCGCGGGCGTGCTTTCAAAATCCGCGAAGATGTCGTCCTCGACGATCAGCAGGCCATGCTCGGCGGCGAGCGTCAGCAGCCGGTGCGCGACGGGCGCCGAGAGCGTTGCGCCGGTCGGGTTGTGCAGCGCCGAGTTGGTGATGTACAGGCGCGGCCGGTGCTCGGCGAGCACTTGCTCGAAACGCGCGAGATCGGGGCCGTTCGGCGTGTACGGGACGCTGACGATCCGCGCACGGTGCGCGCGCAGCAGCGCCTGGAAGTTGAAGTAGCACGGATCGTCGAGCACGACCGTGTCGCCCGGCTCCAGCAGCAGCCGGCAGACGAGATCGAGCGCGTGCGAGCCGCCGTCGGTCAGCATGATCTGCGTGGGTTCGGCCTGGACGCCGTGCTGCGCGAGCCGCCAGGCGAGCTGCTGGCGCATCGCGGGCAGGCCGAGCGGTGTCGCATAGTCGGTCAGCGCGTCGGATTCGTCGCGCGACGCGGCGCGCAGCGCGCGGCGCAGGCTCTCGTCCGGCAGCCACGACGGCGGCAGCCATCCGCAACCGGGCTTCACGGACGTCGGCGCCGCTTCGAGCGACTGGCGCGACAGCCACAGCGGATCGAGCCCGCGATCGAGCCGCGGGCCGAGGTCGGCGAGCGCGAGCGGCGGCGCATGCCCCGACACATAGAAACCCGAGCCGCGCCGCGCGACCAGCACGCCTTCGCTCGCGAGCCGCTCGTACGCGTCGACGACGGTCGATTTCGACACGCCCAGCGCATCCGCCATCATCCGGATCGACGGCACGCGCGCGCCGGGCACCAGCGCGCGGCTCGCGATGCGTGCGCGCAACGTATCCATCACGGTTTCCACGCGCGTGCGCGACGGGGCGGGCGGAACGGGAAGCGGGGCGGCCTGGCTCATGGCGAAGAATGAACTGTACGGTCGGTTGTCCAGTACAGTTTGTCCGAATTGTATTGGGCTGTAGCTTACGCGCTTTTCGCGGGCGGCGGATCATCGGTCATCCACTTTCCCCGTTCAGGATTTCCCGTGCAAAAGACGACCGACGGATGGCTCAGCGGCCTGCTGGGCGTGATCATCTTCAGTGGCTCGCTGCCCGCGACGCGTATCGCGGTGCAGGGGCTCGACCCGCTGTTCCTCACCTTTGCGCGGGCGACGATCGCCGGCGCGCTCGGCCTGCTGCTGCTCGTCGTGCTGAAGCAGCGGCGCCCGACGCGTGCCGAGGCCGTGTCGCTCGCCATCGTCGCGCTCGGGGTCGTGATCGGCTTTCCGCTGCTGACGGCACTCGCGCTGAAGCACGTGACGTCCGCGCACGCGATCGTGTTCGTCGGGCTGCTCCCGCTCGCGACCGCACTGTTCGGCGTGTGGCGCGGCGGCGAACGGCCGCGGCTGCCGTTCTGGATCTTCTCGATCGTCGGCAGCGGTGCGGTGGCCGCGTTTGCGCTGCGCAACGGCGGCCACGCGTCGGTGGTGGGCGATGCGCTGATGCTGGCCGCGATCGTCGCGTGCGGGCTGGGCTATGCGGAAGGCGCACGCCTGTCGCGTCAGCTCGGCGGCTGGCAGGTAATCTCGTGGGCGCTCGTGCTGTCGCTGCCGCTGATGCTGCCGCTCACGTGGTTCACCTGGCCCGTGTCGTTCGACGGCGTCGATTCTGCCGCGCTGTGGGGCCTCGCGTACGTGTCGCTGTTCAGCATGCTGATCGGCTTCGTGTTCTGGTATCGCGGGCTCGCGCTCGGCGGGATCGCAGGCGTCGGTCAGTTGCAGCTGCTGCAGCCGTTCTTCGGTTTGCTGCTCGCGGCTGGCTTGCTGCACGAGACGGTGCCGCCGTCGATGGTCGCGGTGACGGTCGTCGTGGTCGGCTGCGTGGCGGGCGCGAAGTACTTCTCGAAGATGGCGCCCGTGCGGCGCGCGGGCTGACGTGCGGAGCTGAATGCGGGCGCGCGCGACCTGTCGAAGGTGCGCCCGCTCACGCTCAGTCGTCCGGCGTGCACACGCGCAAGCGGTGACCGTCCGGGTCGAGCGCGACGAACGTGAGCCCGAACACGGCCGTCATGGGCGCCTGCTCGAACGGCACGCCGAGTGCCTTCCACGCTTCGTACAGGCGCCGGACTGCGCGGTCGTCGTCGACCATGAACGCCAGCTCCGAACGGTGGCCGGCACCACCCGACACGAAATCGCACGCGCTGGTTGACCACAGGCCCAGATGCAGCCCGTTGTCGAACGTGAATGCCGCATAGGTGGGAAACGCGGCGACGGGCGGGCGCCCGAACAGGCGCTCGTAGAACTGCGCGCTGCGTGCCGGGTCCTCGACATACAGAAGAACGAGATCCGGGGAAGTCATGCGGAGCCGTCCTGGGATCGATTAAGATGCGTTCCATTCTATGAACGGATGCTGTCAGAAAGTGGCAGCATGGAACGATGACGCGTGCCGAACGATTGCTCTCGCTGCTGCAGGTGCTGCGGCGCCACCGCCGCCCGGTGAGCGGCCGCGTGCTGGCCGGGGAGCTTGGCATCAGCCTCCGTACGGTCTATCGCGATATCGCGTCGCTGCAGGCACAGGGCGCGGACATCGAAGGCGAGCCCGGGATCGGCTATGTACTGCGGGAGGGGTTCATGCTGCCGCCGCTGATGTTTTCGCAGACGGAACTGGAAGCGCTGATGCTCGGCTTTCGGTGGGTCGGGAAGTTTGCCGATGCGCAGCTCACGTCGGCGGCTGCCGATGCACTCGCGAAGATTTCAGCAGTGCTGCCGGCCGAGCTGCGCCGCGAGATGGAATGCACGACGCTGCTCGTCGGCCCGCGCACGATCGTGGATCGGGAAACCGTCGACATGGGGGTCGTGCGCGCGGCGATTCGTACCGAATGCAAGCTCGGGATCCGCTATGCGGGCGAGGGCCGGAAAACGCTCGACGAACGGATCGTGTGGCCGTTCGCGCTCGGCTATTTCAATGACGTGCGGATCCTGGCGGCGTGGTGCGAAGGCCGGAACGATTTCCGGCATTTCCGGACGGATCGCATCGTCGCGCTCGAACCGCTGGACGTGCGCTATCCGCGCCGGCGCGCGGCGTTGCTGAAGGCGTGGCGCGCTACGGGTGCCGACGTGCGAGTGACGGTGAGGTAGGGGCGGCTGGGGCGCGCAGGCCGCGCACCCCCGTTCCGTCGTGCAAGCGTTACTCGAACGTTTCGAGCGCGAGCAATTCGTCGATCGTCTGCCGGCGGCGGATCAGCCGCGGCGCACCGCGATCGACGAGCACTTCCGGCGCGAGCGGACGGCTGTTGTAGTTCGATGACATCGACGCGCCGTACGCGCCTGCATCATGCAGGAACAGCAGGTCGCCGATCTGCGGCTGCGCGAGCTTGCGGTGCGTGACCACGCCGCCCGCGTCCTGCGTGAACACGTCGCCCGATTCACACAGCGGCCCGGCGATCGCGAGATCGACGAGCGGCCGTCCGGCCGGCAGCGCACCATCGTGCGTGTGCACCGACACCGCGTGGTAGCTGCCGTACATCGACGGACGCATCAGGTCGTTGAAGCCCGCGTCGATCAGCACGAAATCGTGCTTCGGCCGGCGGTTGACCGCCTGCACTTCGGTGACGAGCGTGCCGGCCTCGGCGACGAGGAAGCGGCCCGGCTCGATCTCGATGCGCACCGGGTGGCCGAGATGACGCTCGATCCGCTTGCGCGCGGCGTCCCACTGGCTGAAGTAGTGACCGACGTCGACGCGCGGCTCGCCGTCGCGATACGGGATCGACAGGCCGCCGCCGGCCGAGATCGCGTCGATGTCATGGCCGAGCGACGTGACGAGATCGACCATCGCATCGCACACCTGCGACAGGTGGCCATAGTCGACGCCCGACCCGATATGCATGTGGATGCCGACGAGCTTCAGCCCGTACTGGCGCACGATCTCGATCGCGCGCGGCACGTCGTCGATCCAGATGCCGTGCTTGCTCTGCGGGCCGCCGGTGTTGGTCTTGTTGCTGTGGCCGTGGCCGAAGCCGGGATTGACGCGCAGCCACACGCGGTGGCCGGGCGCGTGCTCGCCGATGCGCGCGAGCATGTCGAGCGAGCCGGCGTTCACGGTCACGCCGTGCTTCAGCACGGCCGCGAGCGTCGGGCGGTCGATCAGGTCGGCCGTGAACACGACGCCTTCCGGCTCGCCGGCGGGGCTGAACCCGGCCGCGAGGCTGCGCTCGATCTCGCCGAGCGACACCGCATCGACGCACGCGCCTTCCTCACGCATCAGCTTCAGGATATGGACGTTCGAGTTCGCCTTCTGCGCATAGCGGATCACGTCGAACTGGCGCAGTTGGGCGATGCGGTCGCGGATGACGTCGGCGTCGTACACCCACAGCGGGGTGCCGTATTGCTGCGCGAGCGTCGCGAGCTGGCGGGAATCGAGGGACATGGCAGATGAATCGGGTCGAATGAACGGATAACGGGAATGATGCACCTGATCGGCTATCCAGTAAAATGCCTGATTATCGACATTCGATTCATATCTGATATAGCCGATCATGCTCACGCACCGCCATATCGAGGTCTTTCGCGCGCTGATGGTCACCGGCAGCACGACGCGCGCGGCCGAGATGCTCTATACGTCGCAACCGACGATCAGCCGCGAGCTTGCGCGCATGGAGCAGGTCGTGGGCTTCGCGCTGTTCGAGCGCGCACACGGCCGGCTGCGGCCGACGATGGCCGCGCTCACGCTGTTCGACGACGTGCGGCTTGCGTATGTGGGGCTTGAACGCGTCGCGGCAACCGCCGCGCGGCTGCGCGAGTTTCGCGACGGTCAGTTGTCGGTGATCGCGTTGCCGGCGTTCTCGCACGCGATCCTGCCCGGTGCGTGCCGGCGTTTCAGCGAGAAGCACGCGGGCGTCAGCGTGTCGGTGGCGACGCAGGAATCACCGGTGCTCGAAGAGTGGCTGACCGCGCAGCGTTACGACCTCGGGCTGACCGAGCGCGACGTCGCACCGGCCGGCACCGTGCTCACGCCGCTGCTCGAAGTCGACGAAGTGTGCGTGCTGCCCGACGGCCATCCGCTGCTCGCACAGGACGCGATCGATCTGCCGGATCTCGCGGATCGCCCGTTCGTGAGCCTGTCGCTGAACGATCCGTACCGCATCCTGATCGACGAGGCGTTCGCCCAGCTCGGCGTGGCGCCGCGCTCGGTCGTCGAAACGCCTTCAGCCGTGTCGGTGTGCGCGTTCGTGCGGCAGGGGCTCGGTGCCGCGATCGTCAATCCGCTGACCGCGCTCGATTTCGTCGGGCGCGACCTGCACGTGCGGCCGCTCACGCGGTCGTTTCCGTACCGGGTCAGCGTGATCGTGCCCGAGCACCGGCCGAAGAGCCTGCTCGTCGATGCGTTTGCCGACGCGTTGCGCGGCGAGGCGAAGGCGATCCGCCGCCGGTTGGCCGCGCTCCTGGGCTGACGCGGCCGTATGATGGGCGTTTCGCCGTCATCGCCACCTCTTTCCGGAACCCTTCATGACCGACGCTTCTGCTTCCCTCGAACCACCGATCCTCACTGGCGAACGCGTCGAACTGAGGCCGCTCGACTCGTCCGACCGGCAGGCGCTGCTGGACGCCGCTGCCGACGGCCAGTTGTGGAACCTGAAGGTCACGGTCGTGCCGGGCCCCGACACGATCGACGCGTATATCGACACCGCATTGCAGGGGCGTTCGGCCGGGACCGTGATGCCGTTTGCGATCGTCGATCGCGCATCGGGCCGCGTGATCGGCAGCACGCGTTTCTGGAAGATCGATCGCAGGAACCGCAAGCTCGAGATCGGCCATACGTGGCTGAGCGAATCGGCGCAGCGTACGCGCGCGAATACCGAAGCGAAATGGTTGTTGCTGGGCTATGCGTTCGACGTGCTGCAATGCGTGCGCGTGCAGTTCACGACCGACGAGCTGAACGAGAAATCGCGCGCGGCGATCCTGCGGCTCGGTGCGAAGCAGGAAGGCATCGTGCGGCACGAGCGGATCATGCCGGATGGCCGCAAGCGCAATTCGGTGCGCTTCAGCATCATCGACGACGAATGGCCGGAGGTGCGTGCGCGGCTGCTGGCGAAACTGGCAACGTAACGTGTCACGCGTGAAGCGTGACGTTTGACGTGCGTCGCGCCGCCGGAAGGGGAGCGGCGACGCGACGACGGGGGAAGCAGCAGTGCGCCGCGCACGACGGCGCGGCGCCGCGGCGCGTTACTGCGCCGATGCGAGGTGGTGGCGTTCCGCGAGCTTCTGCGCGTCGGCGTAGTGCTTCTGCAGGATCGGCAGCGACTGGCGTGCGACTTCCTTCAGCTTCGTGTCGCGGCCCGACGCGATTTCGGCCTGGAATGCCGAGATGGTCTTCTGCTGGCCGGCGAGCGCGACCTGCTCGATATACGCCTTGTCGAACTCGGCGCCGCGCAGGCTCTTGATGCTGCTCAGCACGGCCGTGTCGGGGTCGTTGGCCGGCACGTCGACGCCGCGCGGGCTCGCTGCGCGCATCGCCTGGATGATCTTTTCATCGTCGGTCGACACGCGTTGCGCGAACGCCTTGACCTGGCTGTCCGACGTACGCGAATCGGCGATGCGTGCCGCGTCGTGCTGCGTCGACACGGTCTTCGTGCCGTCGGTGATGAAGGCCTGGTCGGCTTCGTGGATACGCGTCGCGGCGGCGGCCGGTGCGTTCGGTGAGGCCGGTGCCGGTTGTGCGGTTTGCGCGGTCGCCGTCACGGCGACGAGAAGCAGGCCAGCGGCAGACAAAGCAAGGCGCGAGATATGGGGAAAGCGGTTCATGGGACCTCCTTTCGATCGGGGCTCTGGTTGAAAAACGGATCACGTGATCCGTCGCTGTGCGAGAGACCGGGCGCGCCCGGGCCGGATTCGACCGCCGCTCTGCCGCGGCGCCGGTCGAAGTGTTTCCCGGCCCGACTGATTCTAGGAGAGCGATCCGGTAGCAGGTGCAACCGCGCTGTGGTTTGTGTAACGGTTGGTAAGACGAATCGGTGGGCAACGTCGCCGACAGGTAGTGCGTACCTGTTGCGTGTGCGGCGGCGGCAATTTTTGCGCGCATGAGGCGTGCGAAATGCACGGGGGTGTCATCTGCTTTTCATCGTCGTGCGGCTGCGTCGTGCGATGACGTGCGTATCGGGCGATGGGGCAACCGGATGCGCGAAGCGCGCGCACGCGTTACACGCGATCGAGCAATGCGTCGAGACGCGGCAGCAACGGTGTCGCGCAATGCGCCTGCAACGCGTCCGGCGCGGTGTAGCCCCACGCGACGCCCTGGAATGCGATGCGTGCGCGTCGTGCCGCGTCCGCGTCGCGGATTTCATCGCCGACGTACAGCACTTCGTCGGCGCGCACGCCGGCCTCGCGAACGAGCGCGCGCAGGCGACGCGCCTTGCCGAATAGCGGAATGCCGCACGCGAAATGCTCGACACGGCTGGTGGCGCGCGGGCCGAGCCGGTCACGCACGATCGCCTCGGTATTCGACGTGGCGATCGCGATGCGGATGCCGCGCGCGGCGAGCGCGTCAAACGTTTCGTCGACGCCGGGGAACAGCGCCACTTGCGCGACGCGCGGCTGCATCAGGCGGCGCATGTCGATCGTCACGCGCGGCACTTTCCACATCGGCACGTCGAGCGCGCGAATGATGTCGCGCGCCGACATGCCGCGCAGCGCCGGGTGCAGGTCAGGCGTGGCGTCGCGAAAGCCGTGCATGCGCGACGCTTCCGACAGCGCCGCGAGAAAGCTGTCGAGCGAATCGGCGAGCGTGCCGTCGAAGTCGAATGCGATGAGGCGGTAGGGCATGTGGCGACGTGGCGAGTTCATTGGGCAGGCGACATTGTCACCGAATCGAGGCCCGTCGACCGCGCGGTCGGTTGCGCCTGCGGCGGCGCGAGGGGGCCGGGCAGTTTGTTCGCCTCGTGAGGCGTTGCAAGGCAGATCGGACGTTGCGGGCGTCGTGAGCCGCGAGACGATGCTATTCGTAGTGGTAGCGGCAGGACACGATGCTGATCTGCAAGTCGTCGGCCTCGTAGACCAGACGGTTCGTGTCATCGATTCGGCGCGACCAGAAGCCGGAGAGGTTGGCCTTTAGCGGTTCGGGTTTGCCGATGCCTTCGAACGGCGTTCGCTGGGCTTCGCGAATGAGCTGGTTGATGCGCTTGAGCGTCTTGCGATCCTGCCCCTGCCAGTAGACGTAGTCGTCCCACGCGTCGGAAGTAAAGAGCACGCGGCGTACACTCATTCGTCATCCGCCGCGAGCTTGTGTTCCTTTGCCTTGCCCTTGCGTAGTTGCGCGATCGAACGCTCGAGATGGGCGACGTTGGCCGGCGAGCGCAGCAAGTGCACCGTCTCCATCAAGCTGTCGTAGTAGTCCTGCGACATGATGACGGCGTTCGGTGCATCGCGGCGTGTGATGAGCGTCACGTCCGCATCGTCGACGACCTGGTCGATAACGGTCTTCAGATTGCCACGGGCGTCCGAAAAATGAATCGTGCGCATGATTGCCTCACTTGTACATATAACCGTACAAGTTTAGCACAGTCGATAAATGTGTACGGTTTGCTGTACAAGTCGACCCACCCCAGCCGTGTTACACACCAGAATCGTCCAGAATGAGCATGTGCCCCGTCTGGCCGCGGCGACAAGTGCCGCCGCTTGTCGCCCCTCGCGCCGCGCGGTATCGTCAGCGTCTCGTCTTCCACCATCCCAACCGGAGACCGACGTGCCCGCTGCCACCCCCGCCACGCTGAGATTTTCCACCGACAAGCGCGAACTCGACGTCGACGCGATCTTCGACTTCCTGCATCGCGACGCGTACTGGTCGCAGGGCATTCCGCGCGACGTGGTCGAGCGGGCGATCGAGGGCTCGCTGTGTTTCGGCGCCTACGTGGGCGACCGGCTCGTCGGGTTCGCGCGGCTCGTGACCGATCACGCGACGTTCGCGTACCTGTGCGACGTGTTCGTGCTGCCGGCCGAGCGCGGCAACGGCTACGGCCGCGCGCTGATCGACCATGTGTTTGCACAGGAGATGGTGCAGGGCCTGCGCCGCATCATGCTCGTGACGTCCGATGCGCACGAGCTGTACCGGCCGGTCGGCTTCGAGCCGTGCGCGAATCCCGAACGGATGATGGAGATCCGCCGCCCGGACATCTACGCGAAACGCTGACGCGCGGCGCAGCGCATACAATACGCGCTTTCCGTTTTTGCCGAAGAGAAGCCCATCATGACCGAACAGGAAGCCGAACAGCTCGCGACGCATCGCCATTACAAGGGCGGGCTGTATCGCTACATCGGCGTTGCCCGCCATTCCGAGACCGAGGAATCGGTGGTCGTGTACGAACACCTGTGGCCGCATGCACGCGGGCTGTGGGTACGGCCGGAAGCGATGTTCAACGGGAACCTCGAAGACGGCACGCCGCGTTTCCGCAAGCTGCGCGACTGATCGACGGCCGGCGGCGCGTGCCGCCGCCGGCCGGCTGCGTGGACGTCTACGCGCCGGCCAGCGCCTTCACCAGCTCCGGCGGGGCCTGCTGCCCGACCGTGACCTCCGGCGTGCCGTGCCATGCCGCGAGCTTCTTCACCGCCTTCGCGACATCGGCTGCGAGCCCCGTGCCGACCCGCACGCCGGGCTCGACATGCACGGCCTTCAGTTCGAATGTGCCGAGCGTGCGATGCGCCTTCGCGTCGATGCGCCCGACCAGCCGCCCGCGATGCAGCACCGGCAGGCAGAAATAGCCGTAACGCCGCTTGTGCCCGGGCGTATAGCATTCGATCGTGTAGTCGAACCCGAACAGCGTCGACGCACGCCGCCGGTCCCATACCACCGGATCGAACGGCGACAGCAGCGTCGTGACCGTCGAGCGCAGCGTGTCGGCCTCCGCCGCCGGCAGCAACGCTTCGAGCGAGCGATGCACGTAGGCCGGCACCTTCCAGTCGTCGATCGCCACGGGGATCAGGTCGCCCGCGTCCGCGAGCCGCTCGAGCTCCGCGCGGTAGGAACGGCGCGGCAGCCGATAGTAGTCAGCCACCCAGTCCGCGCGCACGACGCCGAGCGCCCGGCACGTGTAGTCGAGCAGCGCGGGCAGCACGGCGCTGCGCGGCGGCAGGTCGCGTGTGTCGTCCCAGTCGGGCAGCACGCGCTCGCGCACGTCGTACACGCGCTGGAAATTGCGGCGTTCCGACACCATCAGGTCGCCCGTCGTGAACAGCACTTCCAGGTGCCGCTTCTCGGGCTTGCGATCCCACCAGCCGTTGCCTTTCACGCCATCCTCGCGGGCGAAATCGGCCGACCGTACCGGGCCCTCGGCGCGAATCCGCGCGAGCAGCCGCTCGATGTCGGGACGATTCTGCTCATGCCACTCGGCGGCGTACTTCCAGCCCATTCCCGACGGATCGAGCATCTTGTAGCGCATCAGGCCGAACTGCTCGACCGGCAGGAAGCACGCTTCATGCGACCAGTATTCGAACAGGCGCGCCTCGGCGAGATGTTCGTCGAGCCACTGCGGCGCGAAATCGCCGAGACGGCTGAACAGCACGAGATACGGGCTGCGCGCGACGACGTGAATGGTATCGATCTGCAACTGCGCCATCCGGCGGATCGTGTCGAGCACGTCGGATTTGGTTGCCTTGCGGCGGGGCGGCGTCAGCAGGCCTTGCGCGGCGAGATGCAGCGCGCGGGCGGCGGCGGTCGAGAGCGTAAGCATCGGAAGGGCGGCCGGGAGTGATGGTCGGGAGCCACTTTAGCGCGAAAGCGGCGCGCGCGTGCGACGTGCCGATGCACCGTGTCTGACAATGGTTGACAGATGCGTTGCGCAAGTTTCCCTATAGTGCAGTTCATGGCGCAACGATAAACACGCGCAACGCTTTTGCTTCCGACGCACATATGTCCATGGCACGCAGGAAGCGAATCCGGGATTCTCAACCCCCATCGGGAGACCCGGAGCCCTGAGCGGACATCCATGCGGCTGTGCACCGGCCCCGTGTGGATGTCCGCTGATTTTTTTGTATTTCCGGTTTGCTTCGCGGGCGGTCGTTCCTTTTGCCCGTTCAGCCCCTCTCGTGATTTCCGCTCGTCTGCCCGATTGTTATTGCCGCTTGCCGCGCGCGACCTCGTCGCCGGCGCCGGGCGGTAGCCGCCGCGTGATCGGAATCGACGCGAACGAGCACAGCCCGACGACGAGAAACGCGGGCCAGAAATCCGACCACATCATCTTCTGATGGCCCTGCAGCCAGTGCGAAATGTGCAGCACGAGGCCGGCGACCGTCACGCCGAGGCCGAGCGACATCTGCTGCACGACGCTGCCGAGGCTCGTCGCGCGGCCCGCGTCGCGCGGCGAGATGTCCGCGTAGATCATCGAGTTCAGGCTCGTGAACTGCAGCGCGGGGAAGATGCCGCCGACGAGCACGATCAGCCAGATCGCCCAGGTCGCCATGCCGGGATGGAACACGCCGTAGGCGGCGATCGCGAGCCCCGCGAAGGCCGCGTTGTAGATCAGCACCGTGCGGAAGCCGAAGCGGCGCAGCGTATGGGTGGCCGTCGAGCGGCTCATTGCGCCGCCGAACGCGGACGCGCACGTGATGAGCCCCGAATGGAACGCGCTCATGCCGAGCCCTTCCTGCAGCGCGAGCGGCAGCAGGAACGGCACCGCGCCGAGGCCGATACGGAACAGCGACCCGCCGACGACGCTCGCGTGATACGTCGGGATCTTGAGGAAGCTGAGGTCGAGCACCGGGCGCTCCTTGCGGCGCGCGTACGGTACGTACAGCGCGAGCAGGACGGTGCCGGTCACGCACATGACGAGCGCGTTCGAGCGTGACGTGAGCGAGCCGTCGATCAGCGTGAGGCCCATCAGCAGCAGCGCGGCGCCGCTGGCCGACAGCAGGAAGCCGAACCAGTCGAGCGGACCCGGATCGGGCTCGCGCGTGTTCGCGATGTGCTTGCTGGCGAGGTAGATCCCGTAGATGCCGATCGGCACGTTGATGAAGAAGATCATCCGCCAGTGCAGGTAGGTCGTGATGAAGCCGCCGACGAGCGGCCCGACCGTGGGCCCGAACAGCGCGGGAATCGCGAGGTAGTTCATCGCGCGCACGAGATCCGAGCGCGGCACCGCGCGGAAGATGATGATGCGGCCGACGGGCACCATCATCGCGCCGCCCACGCCCTGGATGAAGCGCGCGAACGTGAGCACGCCGAGGGAACTGGATGCCGCGCACATCAGCGAGCCGACGACGAAGATGCCGATCGCGGTGCGGAATACGGAACGTGCGCTGAAGCGGTCGGCCAGCCAGCCGCAGATCGGGATGAACACGCCGAGCCCGACCACGTAGGCCGTGATCGCAATGTTCAACGTGACGGGGCTGTGCCCGAAGTCCCTCGCCATCGCGGGGAGGGCGGTGACGATGATGTTCGCGTCGACGCTTTCCATGAACAACGCACAGGCAACGATGAGCGGTGCTAGAAAGACGGGCGACATGGGCTGGGCGCGCGGTAAAGACGCCATTATGCCCACAATGTGACCGTTGAGTCACGTATGACAACAGTTGTTCCGCATGTTGCAACAGTCGTCCTGGTTGGCGGCGGCGTGGAAAGAACGACTGCGCGATGCTGCCGCGCGCGCCGGGGCTGCGCGAATCGAAACTTGCTTGATGTGCACGTTTCGTGCGACAGTCGGACCCACTCGCACCACAAAACGACGCGCATCGATCGAAGGCCATCGAGACGAGCGCGCGCGCGAACGAGACCTCGTGCCGACCCACTCACCATCGAAAGGAGGGGACACGTCATGACGTCACGTCGTGCCGCATCGATCGCATCGCGCTTCTCGAGCCGTTTCACAAGTCGCTTTTCCGCCCGACGCTCACCGCCACCCGCGCCACCCACGCCGCGTCTTCGCTGGGCCGCCGCACTGGCCGTCGCGTATCTCGCCGTCGCCGGCTGCGCCGCGCAGGCCGACAACGCGAACCAGGCCGCCGCGCAGGCGGCTGCCCAGTCGGCACCGACGGCAACAGCTGCAATTGCCGCCCCCGCGTCGGGCACGCTGCTGCCGCCGCCGAGCCAGCTCTACGGCGACCTGTTCGTCGCGGTGCAGACCGCGCAGATCTACCCCGACCAGAAGACCTTCGTCGACGCGACGCCCGATGGCGATCCGGCGACGATCGTGCAGTTGTATCAGCAACAGAAGTCGCAGCCGGGCTTCTCGCTGAAGATGTTCGTCGCCCAGCATTTCACGCCGCCGCCGGAAGGCGGCGTGACGCCGCCGCCGAACCAGACGCTGCGCCAGCACATCGACTGGCTGTGGCCGCAGCTCACGCGCACGAGTACGACGGTGCCGCCCTACAGTTCGCTGATCCCGCTGCCGAAGCCGTATGTCGTGCCCGGCGGCCGCTTCCGCGAAGGCTACTACTGGGACACCTATTTCACGATGCTCGGGCTGCAGGTGTCGGGCCGCGAGGATCTCGTCGACAACATGCTCGACAACTTCGCCCATCTGATCGACACGATCGGGCACATCCCGAACGGCAACCGCACGTACTACGCGAGCCGCTCGCAGCCGCCGTTCTTCGCATACATGGTCACGCTCGCCGCGCAGGCCGAAGGCGACAAGGTCTATCAGAAATACCTGCCGGCACTGCGCAAGGAACATGCGTACTGGATGCAGGGCGAAGCCACGACGCCGCGCGGGCAGGCCACGCGCCATGTGGTCGCGATGCCCGACGGCGCGGTGCTGAACCGCTACTGGGACGCGAGCGATACGCCGCGCGACGAGTCGTATCTCGAGGACGTGACGACCGCGAAGTCGGTGCCGGCCCGTCCGGCGAACGAGGTCTACCGCGACCTGCGCGCGGGCGCCGAAAGCGGCTGGGACTACAGCTCGCGCTGGTTCGGCGACGGCAAGACGCTCGCGACGATCCGCACGACGTCGATCGTGCCGGTCGACCTGAACAGCCTGATGTTCCATCTCGAGACGACGATCGTGAAGGGCTGCGCGGTCACGCGCGACGTTGCGTGCGTGACCGATTTTTCCGCGCGCGCGGCGCGGCGGGCGGCCGCGATCAACCGCTATCTGTGGAACCGCCGCGGCTACTACGGCGACTACGACTGGCAGCAGCGCAAGCCGCGCGACGCGGTGACGGCCGCGGCGTTGTATCCAATGTTCGCGGGCGTGGCGTGGCCCGAGCGCGCGAAGGCGACCGCACGCGAGGTGCGCAAGACGCTGCTGCAGCCGGGCGGCCTCGCGACGACCACCGAGAACACCGGGCAGCAGTGGGATGCGCCGAACGGCTGGGCGCCGTTGCAGTGGATCGCGATCGACGGGCTGCGCCGCTATGGCGAACCGGCGCTTGCGAAGGACATCGGCACGCGCTTCCTGTCCGACGTGAAGCATGTGTATGCGACCGAAGGCAAGCTCGTCGAGAAGTACGTGGTCGAAGGCGCCGGCACGGGCGGCGGCGGGGGCGGTGAATATCCGCTGCAGGACGGTTTCGGCTGGACCAACGGCGTCACGCTGAAACTGCTCGGGCTGTACGGCGAGTGACGCGCGGCGCGGGCCGCGCGCGGGTATGGCAGGAGAATGCACGGGCCGGACTGTCGCGCAAGCGGCCGTCCGGCCCGTGTTTGCTTCAGGGCTGCTTTAGAACGTGATCGTCGTGCGCACGCCGACCACCGTTTCGTCGCCGATGCGCGCACCGGCCGCGTTCGGGTTCGGGATGCCGCCGCCCGGACGGAAGAAGTGCTGCAGGTCGGCCTGCAGCTGCCACCACGGCGCGACCTGGTACTGGTACGTCGCTTCGACGACCGTTTCCGCGCGGCGTACCGGGTAGCCGGGCGTCGTATAGACGCCGGTGTCGCCGTCGAGGCCGCGTGCATGCGAGCCGATCTTCGCATAGCCGACCGCGATGCCCGCGACGTCGTTGTCGCGTCCCTTGAACGGCGCCTTCAGCGTCACGCCTGCGTTGGCCGCGAAATCGACGATGTTGCGATCGCCCGGCGCGCCCATCACGCGTGCGAACACGCCGACCGAGCGCGGGCTGTCGGCCGACGGCCGCCACACCATCTGGTCCGCGACCGCATAGAACCCGTAGTTGCCGCGATGGGTGGCGGCGATGCCGTTGCTCTCCGGATTCGCGAGCGACAGGCCGTCGGTGCCGTAGCGCGGGTCGTTCGCATGCTGCGACTGATACCAGAAGCCGAGCTTGTACGTGCCCGGCAGGCCGGCCGATTGCGGCGCCTTCGGATCGGCGGGCGGCGCGTTCAGCGCGTACTGCACTTCGCCGATCACGAATGCGCCGCTGCGCAGGTTGAAGTTGGTGCCGTGCGCGTTCAGCACCTGCGCATCGCCGTCGCTGCGGCCGGCCGGGTTGCCGTCGAATACGCCGACCATCGCGGTCCACGCATCGGACGGCTTCACGCGCAGCCGCACGCCGAGCGACGACAACGGATACGCGGGGCCGCCGGCCGGCAGGTCGGTCGACGGCAGCACGGGCCAGCCGAACGTGGCGTTCATGAACGTCGCCGCGTTCTGGCTCACCATGAATTCCTGGTCGACGCTCTGCTGGCCGACCTTCACGTCGACCTTGCCGTCGAGCAGCGACTGCTGGTACCAGAGCTCCCACAGGCGCGTGGTCGCATTCGCCTCGATGCCGGTCGCGGTCTGCAGCGTCTGCAGATAGCGCTGCGTGAGGTTGGTGCCGTGAATCTGCAGTGCCGACACGTTGAACGTGCCGCCCGGCAGGCCGACCGCCTTGCCCGTGTCGACGTTGAACCCGAATTGCGTGAGCCCCTGGTACGCGCCGCCGCGATGCGTGCCGCCCGACGTGTTGTACAGGTATTCGCTGGTTTCCTGCAGGCTCAGCGTGATGCCGTGATCGCCGAGCACGTCGCGCAGGCCGCCCATGTTGCCGAGCAGGTTCGAGCGTTCCCAGAAGCCGGTGGGCGCGGCAGCATCGGCAGCCTGTTGTGCGGGCGCGGCGGCGTCGCTGGCGCCGGCCGCCGGTTCGGCCGCGGCCGGTGACGACGCTTGCGCGAACGCGGGCGTGGCGGCGAGCGACAGCAGCAGCGTGGCGAGCGCATTGACGCGGAGCTTGCGCGGGACGGGTTCCAGGTAGTTCTTCATGTGGGTTCCGTTGTCGGTTTGATTAGTCAAGCTGAAGAAACGAAAACGTGGTGCGGGATGCGTGGAGAGACGGTCGCGCGGCGGCA